>QQRX01000027.1:1991-25792 GCA_003602595.1 Candidatus Poseidoniales archaeon
TATGTGCCATACTGAGCTTAGTGACCTTAGCTTGGGTGGCATTAGACCCGAAGGGATCTCCTGATTATCCACTCTACTTCGAAGAACGAATTAATCGTAAAAGGCATTCATCGGGCATGACCCGTCTTGCGGCTTTTACAATGTGGCATTTTGGGCTTTTTGGTATAAGTTTTGCAATTTCTGCTACAGCATCATGGATTCATATTTCTGGTAATGAAGTTCCCGATTGGATGCTTATTTCCAGTCCTGCACTTTTTGCTACAGCATACAGTTGTGCAATATTAGTGACATTTGTCGTTTCGTTTTATATCATAGATAATGAACTCAATAGGGGAAATGATATCGATCATTTATTTTATTGGTATGAAATAGTTATGCACAACCTGAATGTTGTGATATTAGGGATTGCGTTGATTATAAATAATATGGAAATGGATTGGAGATATTTTTCTTTAGCAATAATTTTTGGTATAATTTATGTTTTTTGGGCGAGATTATATGTAATATTAGCCGGTGTTTACATTTATAATTTCTTAGATCCAAGATTAAAGAATGCTCCTCTAATTCATATTATTCTACTAATATTTTTGGTATTCTCATTTGTAATTGTAGTGTTCTTTGAAATCTTAATTAATTGGAATTTTGTCATTGGTAGTTTAATTATAATCTTATTTACAATTTCAATAATTAGAATTAAGCAACCAGAATACCCTGAATAATTACGCATTATTGAGGTTTTTTAACCTTGATTCTTCCCGAATTGGAATATGTATCAGAGAAGAAATGATACCCGCTGCTATTCCAACCCACCACACGAAATTATATGAGCCATAGATATCGTAAAGTATTCCTCCGAGATATACGCCGGTAAAACTACCCAATTGATGTGAGAAAAACACTATTCCGTATAGTGTAGCCATATATTTTAATCCATAAATATGTGCGATTAATCCACTGGTTAATGGAACTGTAGCAAGCCAAAGGAATCCCATGGCAAATGAAAATATTAAAATTGAATTAGGTGTAATAGGTGTCAAAATAAACCATATTGCTGCTATAGAACGTCCTGCATAAATTCCAGATAATATCCACTTTCGAGGATATCTTTTACCAGCCCACCCTGCAAGTAAGGTTCCTAATATATTAGAAAATCCAATTACGGAAATAGAAAATCCTCCAAGTGCGGCTGTAGTTTCTATCCCTAAATCTCCACACCAACCAGAAGGATCTATTGGTGAGCTCATTTCAGTGACAAGTGCAGGAAAATGCGCTGTTATAAATGCCAATTGATAACCACAGGAAAAAAAACCAATAAAAACCATAGTGAATGAAGGATCTTTGAAGGCTAATTTTAAGATATCGCCCATGCTCTCTTCTAATTGTTGTTTAGAAGTAGGTGCAGGAGATTTCATTAAAGGCAGTAAAAATAAAGTTGTTAATATCGATGCAGCAAAAATAAGGAAAACGGTTTGTATGGAAACTTGGTTTAGGAGCGCAACTGCGGCAATCGGACCAACTACTTGTCCTAAAGAACCAGCAGCAGTTGTTATTGCCAGGCTCATAGATCTGTGTTCAGGGGCACTTGCTCGACCAACGACTGCAAGTACAACTCCAAATCCTGTTCCTGCAATACCAAAACCAACTAATACCTCATATATTTGATATTCAATAGATGTGGTTGCACCAGCTGTTAAGACTAATCCAAGAGAATAAAATAATGCCCCTATAACAATTGATTTGCGATCTCCTATTTTCTCAGCTATTGCTCCAAATATTGGTGCTCCAATTCCCCAAGCCAAATTTTGAATGGCTATGGCAAGGCTAAATTCAGATCTTAACCAACCAAATTCCTCTTCTACAGGTATTTGAAATACTCCAAAAGAAGCACGGATTGAAAAACCAGTTAGAATTATTAGACAACCCGCTATCAAAACAGGATTGAACAATGAAGGTTGCTTTTTCATATAAAGCGGTAATGAAAACTTCAAATAACTTTATCTTAAAAATATCTCTGAATTTGATATTCATAAATAAGATTTAATTTAATCGCTTTGACAGGTATGAAAAACGGTGGTGATATAATTGAGTTCTGAAAATTTAGAAGTACCTTCTCCACTATTAAAAAAAACAATTAGACGCTATGATATCGATTGGCTAAGAGTTATTCTTTTTGGACTATTGATTCCTTTTCATGTTGCAATAGGGATATATTGGTCAACCTATGGTGCAGAGATTAATCCTAATGTTGAAGAAATAAGAGACAAAAATCAACTTGAATTCATAGATGAAAGTAATGACTACAGTGCTGAATCAGTTACTTTTACTAGCATGATTTTGCATTGGATGCACCAATGGCGACTTGCGGCATTATTCATGATATCAGGAATGGGTACTGCATTTGCTTTTAAAAGTCGGACTTGGAAGACATTTCTCAAAGAGCGGAGTCAGCGTTTACTAATTCCCATGTTTTTTGGTGCATGGACAATGGGTTTTATTGGTTCGATAATTCTTGGAGATGAAAAGCTCGAGCCAATGAGTCTTTCAATTTCATTTCTTGAAGGAATTGTTTGGAGAACTCTGGTTTTTTGGATACCAATATTTGGTAAATTGATTGCACTCGGCCATCTTTGGTTTCTTTGGAATTTATTTCAATATTCACTATTTATGACTCCAATTTTTCATTATGTTAGTAAACATCCAGAAGGCAATATGGCACGTTTTGTTCAATCTTTCTTTACAATTCCTATGTCTTCAGGTATACTATTAATTCTACCACTTATTTTATCATTAACTGAAATACTATTCAAGCCTTGGTTTCCAGGATATATTGGTGTTGGGTATGAATGGTTTTGGTTCTTTGTCTTCTTTGCCTTTGGATATATTTGTATAATTGCAAAAGAATACTATTACAATTTTTTAAATAAGCAGCGTTTGAATATCACAGTTATTACTTTATTACTAACATTAATTTTTGTTTGGATACGATTAGAGCAACACAAAACCGGCATTCCTTACATTGATGGCGGTTGGTTAAAAAATGGAATAGTACATGATAAAATGACATTTTTTGCATGTTTAATTCACAGTTTTCATGCTTGGTTTTGGTGTCTAACAATATTCTCATGGGGTTCATTTTTTCTCAATAAATCTAGTGAGAACTTAGCATATCTAAACCAAGGAGTTTATCCATTCTACATCGTACATATGCCGTTAACATTTGCTGGACTAAGATTATCAAATGAATTTGGTCTCAAAAATTACCCTGCAATAGTTTTTTCAACTCTATTTGTAATATTGACTTGTTGGATTTTTTTTGAAATAGTTCGAAGAAATAAAGTTACACGGTTCTTATTTGGGATAAAGGAAAAGAAAACAAAGGGATGAAATTAATGAATTGGGATATTAAAATGATGGAAGATCAAACTGGTAAAGTTGTAATTATTACTGGATCTAATACCGGAATTGGTTATCATATGGCGCATGGATTAGTCTCCAAAGGTGCTAGTGTGGTAATGGCGTGTAGAAATTTGAAAAAGGCTTCAGATTCGAGAAATAAAATACTCAAAGATTTTCCAAAAGCAAATATCAAAATATATCAATTAGATTTGGCAGATTTGGATAATATCAAGTATTTTGCAAAGAAATTCATAAACGAGAATGATAGATTAGATGTCTTAATTAATAATGCAGGAGTGATGATTCCTCCTTATTCAAAAACAAAAAATAATTTTGAGTTACAATTTGGTACAAACCATCTTGGTCATTTTGCTCTAACTGGTTTACTACTTCCTCTTTTAGAAAAAAATGATAATGGACGAATAATAACTGTTTCAAGCATAGCACATAATCCGGGAATTATCGATTTCGATGATTTGAACAGTGAAAGGAAAAAATATAGTAAATGGGGTTCTTATTCGCAAAGTAAGATTTCTAATTTGTGTTTTGCAATAGAATTGGATCGCCGATTAAAGGCTGGCGGATTTTCAACAATTTCCCTTGCTAGTCATCCAGGATATTCTAATACTGAATTACAAAGATACTCGATTTTATGGCGGTTTTTGAATGTATTTTTTGCTATGTCTGCAAAAAAGGGGTCAGAAGCCACTCTCTTTGCCGCAACAAATCAAAAAGCTACTGAATACATCTATTGGGGGCCGACTGGAATAATAGAAATGAGAGGGCGGACAGGTAAGGCAAAAATTAACAAAAAGGCTCAAAATAAAGAAACTGCTAAACGACTTTGGAGCATTAGTGAAAAAATGACCGGTGTGAAATTTCTAAGCTAAATAATGCATGAAATTTTAGAATACTATCATTTATTGCGCGATTGATGGTTAAAAATAATTCTAATCAATTGTTAAAGGCCTCTTTTAGCAATACAATACATCTATCTGCAATTGCAGTACCGACTTCTGAGGTTGAAGAATTTCCTCCTAAATCATAAGTGATTATTTCACCTTCCGCTAAATGCTCTGAAATAGCTCTATCGAGTAACTCGGCGCATAATATGGCATCTTTGTCATGGTGCTTAGAGCCTAAATTGTCAAACATTAGTTGAACAGAAGATATTGTTGCTATTGGGTTTACGATATTTTTACCAGCATGTTGAGGTGCAGATCCATGGACTGGTTCGAACAGCATATGATTGTCGCCTATATTAGCGCTAGCTGCCATGCCCAATCCGCCCTGTAATACTGATGCGAGATCTGTCGCAATGTCTCCAAACATATTCGGCAGAACTACAACATCTAGATCTTCGGGACTGCGAATAAGCCACATAGTAAAAGCATCAATATATGCTTCATGTGTTTGTAATTCTGGATATTCAGATGCAACTTCTTGGAATACTTTTCTGAAAAGTCTACATCCTTTGGCGACATTGCTTTTATCCACACATGTAACTTTTTGTTGAATTCCGGTTTTTTCCATTCTTCGGTTAGCTAATTTGAATCCGAAATCTATTACTCTTTGACTACCCTTTCTTGAAATTGGTCTGGGATCCCATGCAACCTCTCCTTCCAATCCTGGAAATTTTTCAATTATTATTGGATCATCAGGACTCTTTCCAGCTACAGAGAGTGCTGAACGTCGAAGTAATGGATGGTATAATCCTTCTGTATTTTCTCTAATTAGTACCATGTCCACTAATTTAGAGTCCCAGACTTGCTTATAATTTCCATGTATTTTATGATCTACGCCCGAATATAATTTAACTGGACGTATATTTGCATACAAATCCAATCCGGAACGTAGTCCAAGTATTACTGAACCTCCAGCATTATCCCCATTGGGTAGTTTTGCATCTGGCCAACCTATCGCACCTAGTAAAATTGCATCAGAATTATCCCTACAGTGTTCAAATGATCCTTCTGGCCATTCCATCCCAGTTTCTAGATAATATTCTCCCCCACATGGAATTTCAGTTATATCAAAATCGAGGGGACTATGTTCCTGAAATACTTGTAAAATTTTTTGCGCCTCTCTAGCAACTTCTTTTCCAGTACCATCTCCGGGTAAAACAGTCAGACGGTAGGCAGTCATGTGTCTCGGCAGAACGACTTCATTTATCACTTCAACTCCTTTAATTAATCTAATAAGCGATGCGATAATTGATAGACGGTCGACTGCGATAGGTGATTATGGAGCACGGGCCAAGAGATAGAAAAGAGCCCTCTCGCATCGATGTCAGGGTTCTTCCTGATTCTGTAGCGAGGTTATGGGAAACGATGTTAAGATTAGATCCAAATTGGGATTTGTCAAAATGGTTACATGAAAGGGCTCTAGATGAATTAGAATTAGTTGAGGGGCATCTTGGAAGAGAAAGATTACGATTAGAACAAAGGTTGCATCGTATTGAAACTTTAGTGAAGAGATTAAAGAGACAAAGAGAAGTTGCTGGAGATATAGTAATAACAGACCCTAATCAGAAGAATTTATTTGATGTATACGAAAATAATCAAACAAATTCAGAAAAAGGAAATAACTCAATTGATAGTGTGCCAGATGGAGATGCAATAGTAGATTTTGGCTCTCTTGGTTTTGATGACGATCCATTACTTGCAATAGTGTCAGAGCATATATTGAATATGATGGAAAATGAAAAAAAATCTGGTAATAATGTTGTACATTATTCAGATTTAATAAGAAAATTTGAGCCTTTATCAGTAAATGAACAAGAAGTAGATGAAGCAATTTCAATATTATTACAAAAAAAGATGATAATTGAATTGGATCAGGATGTATTCAGTCTTGAAAATTGAATGTAAATTAGATACAATCTTTCAAAAAGAAAATGATTGTAGAATGATTGATTTAAATGGTTAATGAAGCATCTGGATGGTTTGCTAGAGTTGACCATGAATGTAATGATAGAGTAAAACAAATTGAAATTTGGCTCGATGCATGGGAAAAATCTGTAATAAAAAATATTCCTGTAGCAGCAGCACTTCCAGAAAATTGGCCAATCTTACCAGCTGGACTATTATCTGAGCCAGGTACTGTACTTGATACATTACTTTCTAGATTTGAGGCTGAAGAAGATGGTAGGTCAGTAAGAGGTATTGGTTCTATTCAAGTTAAATTAGTTGATTTGATACTGGCTGATGAATTTAAAAATACTAATAGTATGAAGAATAAAGAACCACTAGCAACGATTTCTATATCTGCTCTACCTCCGGGATTTAGAGCATATGCAGAACAGATGAATAACGATGTACAGACCAAATCTAAAATGGATAGATTTAGTCAGGAAACAAATAATCAAACGAGAACAGGGATTCCTATTCCATTTGCTGATCTCTCTGTTGGTGCAGGAATATTTCCAGATAGGATGTTGAAAATTCATTCTGAAAGATGTAATAATCTGAGAAGCTCATTAAAAAAAGAAGATACGATTAGGCTTTTAGAAGGATTGCAACTTCTAGATGCTTCAGAAGTTGCAGTTTATGCAACAAGAAGACGTCTGCTAATAACATTAATGAAATTAAACTTGGTGAGTTTAAATGATGAAGAGGAAAAAATAAGTAAGTTGGATGCTGAATTAATCCTTGAGAATAATGTTCTTTGTAGGGATATTTTAATCGATGATTGGCCATGGAATGAGAAGCCCAAATTTATTGTTTCAAAGCCTCCGTGGTTAAGGATAAAAGATAAGTTTAGAAATAAAGAAAATGGAAGTGAATTAAGAAAAAGGATGTCAGAAGAGCTTAGGAATAAGTCTGAATTGAATGGTAAATTAAGATTCTCTGCTCTGAGAGGAAATGTTAATCTATATCGTTTATATGTAGAAAGAGCTTTGCAAATTGTACAAAAAGATGGTAAACTTAGGATGATTGTACCAGATTCATTACTCCGAGAAAAAAGTAGTTCACCCCTAAGGAAAATATTAGTATCTAAAAATAGATGGGAAACGTGTTGGTCTTTTTCGGAAAAAAGTCATAGACTCTTTCCGGGCCATTCCCAAGGAGTTTTAGTTATAGGAATAATAGCAGGAGGGAGGACAGAAGTACTAACCAGTTTTGGTCCCCTCGAAATTGGAGATTTTTCAAATAAAGAGGGGCTAAATTCGAAAGCTCCGTTCTTAGAACTAGAAAGAGGCCCGTGGTCAACATGGACAGATGCATCATGGGCAGTTCCAAGAATACCAAGAGACTCTTTGGAAAGAAAAAGGGCACTGATGGCAATAAATAATCTTGCAGATGAACCCAGACTAGGAGAGGGAGATAATTGGTTAAATCAAGGAGGTAAAACAATTCGAGTCAGGGCAGGTGAAATTGAACAAAATAGTAATAAAATTTCAGACTGGGAAGATGAAAAAGAGTGTGTGCCTCTAATAAGATCTGGTCATTTGAAATTAGAAGGTAACGATGTAATATTGAGCCACCCAGCAGTGGATAATAATTTGTCTGAAGATTCTCCAGAAAGAATACAATCTATCTGGGAAGGTGAGATAAAAATAAAAGATAAGCCGAGAATAATATGTCAAACCATAATTAATTCTGAACTAGGAAGAAGATTATTATGGTCAGTACTACCCAAAAATTATGTTCTAGCTAATTCAATGAACTATCTACAAATACCTGAAGAAACTTGTAAAATGTTAATAGAAGAATTTGGTGATTTAGAAAATGGACTAAATATTATTGTTAAATATTTGAATTCCGATAATCTGAATATTTGGTCAAACGTTTGGGCAGCAAATAGTAATGTAAATAATTACGAAATTTTTGATTTACCCTTTCCAAAACTAGTTAATACTTCCTCTTTACCATTTAATGGTAATAAATCTAAAATTTAGTTACAATTGTCTTAATTTTAATTCCGGTCTCAGTACTTTTTTACGCAAATTTGATGAAACTAGTTATACCTTTGCAGGATGTGCGCAAAGCGTTAGCGTTCTAGCATAGAAGGGGAAAGTGGAGATAATATGGGAATAAATCCAAAAATAGGGATTACTGGATTGCCTAGATCTGGTAAATCTGCAGTCCTTAAAAAAGTGATTGATATGCTTGTTGAAGAAAGGAAAAATGGTATAACAAGAGGTCCTTTTTCTGCTGAAAATTTAATCGGAGGAATGACAACCGAATCAATTATAGAAAATGGTGAAAGGGTTGGCTACGCCTGTGTCAATATAAAAACTGGTGAGAAGGGAGTTATGGCACACAGAAATATAGATTCAAGATTAAGAATACTAGGTTTTGGAATTGATCCTACTGAATTGGACAGGGTCGCAGTACCAGCAATAATGGATAGTATAGGAAATTGTGAAATTTTAGTGATAGATGAAGTGGGAAAATTCTCTGTTGAAAGTGAAATGTTTGTATCTGCCGTAAGAACGGCATTGAATCATGATATGCCAACACTTCTTACTTTACACAAGAAGAGTAGGCATCCACTTCTTCAGGACATCAGAAGAAGAGATGATGGACGCATACTAGAAGTCACTCCTGTCAATAGGGCATTACTTCCGTATAAAATACATAAGTTAGTTAAAGAAATGTATTGATTAGAGACCTCCCCTACAGGAACATATGGATTCACCCGCGGGGAGGCTTGAAAGGCTTTTAATAGGCGTCATTTTACCTTTATTATTTCTAATTTCTATTGTTTTTATCGATAATGAATTAACTATCAAGGAATGTTCATATGGAACATGCAATAATTATGTAATATTATTAATATTAATTTTATTGGTGATTATTTTTGTAATTATTTTATTTATCAATAGATTTACATATATTTTAAATGAGTGGTTTAGTAAGGAAACTGATGAAAAAATGCGATTACGCTTAGAGGAAGAATATCGTGAAGCAGATATATCAAATCTAAATTCTCAATGGGCAAAAATGGAAATGGAACATCTTGAGAAAAAGCATGGAGAGGAAGAGTAAGCGAAAACTTGACCCTCTATATCCCCCCCGCCTTAATAAGAGATGGATGCGATGAGTGACGTACCAAGTGAATTAAAGTATACAGCAGAACATGAATGGATAAGAATTGTTGGAGATGAAATAATAGTCGGAATTACTGATTTCGCACAGAATGCACTAACAGATGTGGTATGGGTTGAATTGCCAGAAGTTGGAGCTAAGGTTTCGATTATGGAATCATATGCAAGTGTAGAATCTGTAAAATCTGTTAGTGAAATTTATGCTCCAATCGCAGGGACAGTAATTGAAGTTAATGAATTATTAGAAGATGCACCTGAGACAATAAATACCGACCCCTATGGAGAAGGTTGGATTTGTAAAATGGCCATTGAAGATTCTTCACAGATAGAAAGTCTCCTGAATTCTGATGCATATCGAGAATTATTGGAAGAATAATTATGCCCTTAGACACCATATACATCTATGTAGATGGTTCTTGTGAAGAAAATAGGAATGTAACTTCTGAAACTCCTGCTGGCTGGGGTTTTTGTGTTATAGAAGGAGATAATGGATTGGGAAGAGGTCATGGAAATTTAATTTACGAAGAAAATGGTAAGGTAATTACGGATAGAGATTCTGATTTTTTTCTTGGTGCCAAAGTTGGATCTAATAATACCGCTGAATTGAGTGCAATAGCACATGCACTTCGTTGGTTGTTGATGGGAAATGGTAAAAAAAATATTATTATTAAAGGAGATTCACAGTATGCAATGAATATTACTATGGGAAAATGGAAGGTAAAGGAAAATCGTGAATTAGCACTTAGTGTACAGAATTTATGGAAAGAAGTACTGTTTATCAAAAAAATAAATTGTGAACATATCAAAGCGCATAGAGGACATAGGTGGAATGAACGGGCTGATCATTTAGCATTTAGAGCAATGAAAGGCGATAGTGCCTTGCCATTACAATTCTGGAAACCTGGAAAAAGGTAGATTTAATCATCTTTTAATGGCCCAATACTTAGTAAAACATACGTAGAGTGGAGTATTAGCAGAGCTCCAATGAGAGCTAATATCAATCCAGTTGGAGCAGGAAAATTGTCTTGCATAATATTTCCTATAAACCATGCACCAAAAATAAAGATGAAACCGAGTAATAGTTCTATTTTTGATGATCTAGAAGGATCAACTAAATTATCCATCCACGGTATTAATCCCTTTCTATTGAATGTAAATCGATACCATGAAATATAGATTAATGATAGTCCCATTAGACCCAAAACTCCTATTGTAAATGATTCAGAATCCCACGGTCCTGGAAATGAAATTTGAGGATATATTGTATTGATTGTTAGAATTGATCCAATTGTAGCAAATATTTTCCAATTTGGAAAGTTAGTGTCTTGCATGGTCACAGCAACATCAATGTCCATTTTAAAGCGCCGATAGAAAATGTATTAATTGTATAGTTAGGTTTCGGTGATACATGAAGCATGTGTTAAAGTGGTCAGAAAAAGTTGAGTTAGACCATTTAGAATTAAGATTCAAAGTTCTGAGAATTGGGATGCCTAGAGGTAGTGAGCATTATCCAGGGGTTGATGACGATGTTAATTCTAGATTTTTGTGTGCATACATAGATGAAAAAATAGTTGGTTGCGCAACTTTACAATTAGATCCTAGAGAAGGATGTAAATATAGAATAAGAGGCATGGCAGTTGATTCAGAATTTAGAAATAGGGGAATTGGTTCAGATATTGTTAAAAAATTACAAAATGAGGTTAAGAAAGAGGATACAGGTATTTGGTGTAATGCTAGAATAAAAGCTGTTCCGATGTATGCAAGATGTGGCTTCAAGATTGTATCAGAGATTTTTGAGATTGAAGGTATCGGCCCCCATCATGACATGGAATGGAAAGTAAAATAATGGAGCACGGACCGGGATTTGCACCCGGGTCCAGGGATCTGCAATCCCTTGCATAGCTGCTCTGCCATCCGTGCGTAAAGTAACCGAAGAACTATTTATCTTTGAATATTGTTCGTAGATTGTTGCATAAAAAAAATAATTTTTCTTGCATACTATCATGAACGTTCGACACTCGGGATAGGGTATGCCACAAGTATCGGGACGATATGAAGGCCTGGGAGTGGGCTTTGCACCTTATCTTCAACCGCCCGGAAAAGAGGTAGTGAGGTGGACAGTTGGAGAACCCGGATTTGATACACCAAATGAAATAATAGAAATGGCAATAAATGGTTTAAAAGAAGGTAAAACAAAGTATACTCGTGGAGCAGGGTCAATAGAATTATGTAATGCAGTATCAGATTATATTAAAGAAAAACATGAAATTGATTGTCCTGCAGAAGATATTGTCATTACTCCTGGTGCAAAACAAGGTTTACTCTATTCTTTTTTGATTACAACCATGCCCGGAGATGAAGTAATTTTACTTGCTCCTTCTTGGGCATCATATGAACCAATGTTGAAATTTATTGGTGCAATACCAATACATGTTCCTGTAAACAAAGAAACCTTTCATCCTGATTTAGATGCGATAAGAAATGCAATAAATGAAAAAACAAAAATGATTTTGATAAACTCACCGTGTAATCCAACGGGTGCAGTATTTACTCCATCAGAGATACAAGGAATAGTAGATATTGCAAAAGAACATGACTTATGGATTGTCTCTGATGAAATTTATGCAAGACTTGTTTGGGTAGATTATCCTCATGTTTCTCCTGCTAGTTTACCTGGTGGTGCAGAACGGACTATTGTTGTAAATGGTTGGTCAAAATCTTGGGCAATGACTGGGATGCGTTTAGGATTTTTAGCTGGCCCTAGTAATGCTATGAAAGCTGCAGCGAAAAGCCAGGCTAATTCTGCTTCACATGTGCCGACATTTCTGATGGATGCTGCTAAAATCGCACTTAAGTGTGATGATAAGGTTGAAGAATTCAATAATGAATACCTAAAAAGAAAAAAAATTATGGTTAATGGACTTTCAGAAATACCTGGTTTGAGAATCGTCGAACCAGAAGGTGCATTCTATCTATTTGTAGACATAACAGAAACCGGTATGACAGACATAGAATTTGCAAATGAATCACTCAAAGCAGGAGTACAATTAATCCCTGCATCACTAATCACAGGTGGTTCTGGCTTTATCAGGATCTCGTATGCATGTAGCGAAGAAGCAATATTAGAGGGCTTGAAAAGATTAAAAAAATGGCTTATTGAATAAATATAGAATCTATGTTCTATACAAAAATATAAAATTATATTTATGATTAAATATTGCAATTATAAAATGAACGGGGAAGTTGGTAGGGGACTACATATTTTTCTAGATTATGTAAATTATACTTCACCAGTAGAAAATGATGGAGAATGGATGCTAAATAAACTCCGTGATAATGTGAAAAAATCAGGCATTAGAGAAGTACATTCGCATGTTGAAAAATTTGATGGAACAAAAAGTCCACCTGGATTTGCAGCAGTTATTTTAATAGATGAGAGTCATGTTACCGCTCATTGTTATTCAGAAATTGGTTTATTGGCCATAGATGTGTTTACTTGCGGAAATAACGATCCTCAAATAATAGTGGATAATTTAAAGGAGCTGTTTTCGGAAAAGATTGAAGGAATTAAACTAGTTAGAGAAAAGAAAATTAGTAGATTTGTAGAATAAGTGGTATCATGTCTGTTAAAGAATTTATCAAAGATCATTACAAACACTTCAATGCAGGAATTCTATCTGAATGTTCTGAATCTCTAATAAATTTTTTAGAAAATAAAGGCCGATTAATTATCACATTGGCTGGCGCAATGTCTACCGCTGAGATAGGTCGGACATTAGCGCCGGCTATCAGATCTCAGAAAATACATGCAATTTGCTGTACAGGAGCTAATCTCGAAGAAGATCTATTCAAACTAATTGGCAATTCTAGTTATGAAAAAATTTCAAATTGGAGGGAGATTACTGCCAATGATGATGCTGAACTTAGAGATAGGGGGATGAATCGTGTAACAGATGTTGCAATTCCTGAAAAAGTAATAAAAGAAGTTGAAAAATTACTAATTCCTCTGTGGGAAAATGCAGAAGCTGCAGGAGACAAAAGATTCCCACATGAATATCTATATGATATCCTATTGCATGCTAATTTAGAATTTGAAGGAGAAGTACAAAATTCGTGGTTAATGGCTGCAGCAGATGCAAATATACCTATTTTTGTACCAGGTTGGGAAGATTCTACACTAGGTAATATTCTTACTGCCAGAGTCATCGATTGTACATTCAAAAGTCCAGACATAATAAAAGGAGGTTTGTATGCAATGCAAGCATTAGCAGACTGGTACAGAGAAGATGATTCGCCTACTGGTATTCTTCAAGTAGGAGGAGGGATAGCTGGTGATTTTGCTATATGTGTAGTACCCATGTTAGAACAAGATGTAGGAATTAAAATTAATCGATGGAAGTGGTTTGCCCAAATTAGTGAATCTAAAGCATCATATGGAGGATATTCGGGTGCACCACCAAATGAAAAAATAAGTTGGGGAAAATTGGATATCAATACTCCTCGGTTTATGATTGAATCGGATGCAACAATAGTACTACCTCTATTGTTAAAGTCTTTAGAATAATTGAGTATAGTGTTCACATTTTTCAGAAATTCTCAATAATTGATTATACTTTGAGGTTCTATCGCTCCTTGCTGGTGCACCAGTTTTTATTTGGCCAGCATTAATTCCTACAGCTATATCAGATATTATGTCGTCTCCTGTTTCTCCTGACCGATGACTAATTATAGTCGCGAATCCTGCATCTTTGGCCATTTTTATTACATCTATTGTTTCTGAAAATGTCCCAATTTGATTTAATTTAATTAAAATGGCATTGGATGCAGATGTTTCTATGCCCCTTTTCAGACGGTCGGGATTTGTAACATATAAGTCGTCACCAACAATTTGAATCTGATGCCCTTCTTTTTTTGTGAATTCAATCCATGAATTCCAGTCATCTTCTCCAAATGGATCTTCTATTGAGACGATTGGATATTTTTCAATCCAGCTAGAATAAATATTTGCTAAATCATTTCCTGAAATTAGTTTTCCATCAAAATTGTATTTATCTTCCTTTAGAAATTCTTGTGCTGCTACATCCAAAGCAATTGAAACTTGTTTACCTGGTTTATAACCTGCTGATTCGATCGCCTGAACAACATAAATAAGACCATCTTCATTACAATTTAAATTAGGAGCGAAACCTCCTTCATCTCCTACTCCACTTAGTAATTGATTTTGTTTTAGAACCTGTTTCAAAGTATGATAAATTTCAACGCCGGCACGTAGTGCATCTTTAAAATCGGTAAAACCATGTGGAACTATCATAAATTCCTGTATATCTACGTTAGAATTTGCATGTGCTCCCCCATTTAGAATATTCATTAACGGGACAGGTAAGGAACAATTTTCTTCCTCACTTGCTATATATGACCATAGGGGATATCCTACTCCTGCAGCTGCCCTCAAACAGGCTAGAGAAGTTCCAAGAATAGCATTGGCTCCGAGGTTTGATTTATCTGAAGAGTTATCCAAATCAATCATAATCCTATCAATTTTACCTTGCTCTGAGACATCAATTCCGATTAAAGCTTGTTTTATTTTTCCATTAATATTTTCAATTGCTAAATCAACGCCTTTTCCGACCCATTTTTCTCCGCCATCTCTTAGTTCTACTGCCTCATAACTACCAGTCGATGCCCCAGAAGGCACGGTAGAACGTGAAGGAATGTCTATACTTGCATAACACTCAACTTCTATTGTTGGATTTCCTCGTGAGTCTAGAATCATTCTTCCATGTAAATCACTTATTGGCAATCCCATGACAATATGGAAAGAGTTTTCATTTCTGAATGTAGCGGCATAAAATCAGAATTATCTATTCAACCATCCTATCCAATTAGAGACTTTTGACTGAAGATTTGGTATGTCTACTTCTGAATTACAACATTTCTCCCAACAAAGTTGCTCATCTTTAGGAGATATGGAAAATAGTTCAGCCCTAAATATAGCTTCATTTACGTTTAGTTGACCTCTTTTGTCATCAACAAAACAATGTAATAGATGTTTTGGATAATGGTGTATTTTTCCTGATTTAGGACAACAAAACATTACACTCCGATCTAAAAAAATCAAAGATGACCCAGTAATTTCATCTACTTCATGACCTAAAATATTTGTATTGGAAATAAGCGATGCAACATCAACGTTGTACCATTGAGAAAATGCAAACGACAATTGTAGTTTTGATATGTCATCCAAGAATTCTTGGATACGAAGATTTGTAGTCTCGTCGTCCGTATCCATATACCTTCTGTTGATGGCATCACCTTTTAATCAAACTTTTTTTTAAAAAAAAATTATTTTACATAAAGCGGAAATAAATTTATAAATAATGAATGTTAACGTTGTGAAAGTAGAAATAAGATACGGTTTTCGGAATGAAATATGTCAAATATAGATTCTTTAGATCGAGGCATCTTAGCAGTACTTCGTGATAATGGAAGAGCGGCTTATGTGGAAATAGCAAAAAGCGTCGGGGTTACGGAAAGAACTGTCAGAACGAGAATGAGAAAATTGGAGGAAGATGGCGTCATAAGAGGATATACTGTAAGAGAAAGTGGAATTGGTTTGTCCGCCCTAATTCGTATGAAAGTTGGACCTGGAACAGAAATAGGGACTCTAGCTGGAGAGTTTTCTGGATGGATTGGTGTTGAATCTGTATACGAAATAAGCGGCGAGGCAGATCTTATTGCTATCGTTCACGTTGATGATACCGCTGGATTGAGAAATATGTTAGATAAAATGTGGTTAGCGGCACCAGGAGATATAAGTTCAACACAAACAGAACTTGTTTTAGAGCAATATTAGGCTATTTTCTTTAACTGATAACAATAATATTGTAATCTTCCCTCAACAAATGCTTGGTAAACAGGAGTTCCTTGAACCCCAGCAAAGGTTTCAAAACTTTTTCTAATTGATTTGGGTACTAATTGGTTTATTTTTTCTTTTTTACTGTCATTAATAATATCTAAAGCTTCTAAAACCTGTTTTGTAATATTTCTCTTAGAAATTATTTTGAATCCTACCGAAATAAAGGTATTTTCTAATTCTATCATTGTTTTTTTATCTCTAAAATCTGTCCAACAAAAGTCTCCTTGATTTTTTAATAGGCGAAAAGCCTCTTGAATAAATTTTGAAATATTTCCATAACAATGTGATGATTCTACGTTGTATATTATATCAAAACTAGATTCGGTCAATGGCATATTTTCTGCATTTCCTTCTATAAAACTAAGATTTTTCTGATCTTTATACCAAATATTACATAATGATACTGCCGCTTTGGAAAAATCCATTCCAATTAATGATTTGGGATTTTTCGTTCTTGCAATCCAACTTGCACCTCCTCCTCTTCCAGAACCTACTTCTAATACGTTTTTTTCTTTAAATTCAATATCCTTGATATTGGTATTGTAAAGTTGAATAAATAATCTGTGCGATTCATCGTAATCTGAAAGAATTAGGGGATCACTATCTTTATACCCATAATTCATAAATCTAAATTCTTTTTTATCGTATCCTTTTGCTAATCTTTGATACCACCACTTCCATAGTCTATTCTTTAAAAAAGGAGGTGATATGCCTAATACTAATGCAAAAATTCTAGCGGGTAATCCCATCTTCATTATATCACTAAATTTTCCATTTCACAGAACAACCTATACTTTCATTTCTAATTTGAGATATTTCTTCACCAGCAATGAGTTCGTCTATGGCATCAGATAAGTCAGATGTCGTTGCATGAGAAGGATCACGAGGTGAGTTGTCTAAACGGCCGCGATAAACAACTATTCCAGAAGAATCAATGAGATAAAATTCAGGTGTCCTTTCGGCGCCATAATTTTTTGCAATTTCTTGGGTTTCATCGACCAAATATGCATATGACATTCCAGATTTTGCACGTTTTACCATATTCTCCCAAGAGTCTGTAGTGTAGTTTATTGGGTCATTAGAATTAATGCCAACAAATCCAAGAGCATTATTTTTAGCTTTTAATGATATTTTCTCTATTCTAGATTCGGATCCAACCACATAAGGGCAATGGTTGCAAGTAAACATAACAATTAGGCCATTTTCACCCATAGACTGTGAAAAAGAAACTATATCTCCATATATTGATGGGTTGGCATTTTTAAGTTTAAAATCTGGTGCTTTATCTCCAGGTTCTATTCCCGATGTGATCGTCATATTTTCTCGGAAAGAGGGTATAGAATTAATGCTTTGTTAGATATTAAATTTTTTGATGGGTCGTTTTTCCTCTACTCTCTTCTAAACGTCTTCTTGCTAGACGATTATCTGGGTCGATATTCAATACCTCTCTCCAGGCCAAAATTGACTTTTCTGGTTCATCTCCTTCGTGTAAGATAGCCGCAATTCTTAACTTTGCATCAAGATGTCTTGGGTTACATTTAGCCGCGCTCTCAAAGTCTGCAAATGCTTCATTTAGTCTACCAAAGTCAAGATATAGTAGCCCTCGTTGATACCATGCATCAGATAATGTTGGATCAATCTGTATTGCTCTATTTAATGGTTTTTCGGCTTGTTCAGCTCTGCCCATAGCATTCATACAAGTTCCCATATGAACCAAAGCCATGGTGTATTCGGGAGATTTTGTTAATAATCGTCTTAACTCCTTCTCTGCTTCTATCCAATCACCTAAATTCATTAAAATTTCAGATCTTCTTAATCTGGCTAATTTCAAATTAGGCCTATTTTCAACTAAAAAATTCGCATCATCCAAAGCCATACTCAGTTCTTCTTGAAGAAGTGCAGCAGAACACCTATTTAATCGCGCTCTGACATGATTTTTATCCATTTCAATTGTCCTAGTGAATAGATCTTGTGCTTCAGCTAGATTTCCTTTTTTTGCTGCAATTAATCCCTTTATGAAGGGAATTGTACTATTATTCTGTAACTGTGCTGATGCTTCTGAAATCATGACATTTGCCTGATCTAATCTTCCTAAATCAAGAGAGAGTTGTGCTTCTTCTAGAGGTATAGAAGGGTGGTCGGGAATTAGTCGCCTAGCCCTAACCAAAGCTATCTCGGCCTCGTTATGTGAGCCTTGGTATCTTAGTGCACGAGATCTCCCTAACCATGCTAAACCAGATTCCCGGTCATATTCAATAGCTGAGTCAAAAGACGAAAGGGCATCTAAAATAATCATTTGATCATAATTTCCTGTATTATCTCTATGTTCATCAACATCTGAAAGATATAGTCGGCCCCTCATAACATGTAAAGCAGGGTGTTCCCAAGACTCTGGAGGAGCTTCATCAAGTACCTTTTTGGACCAATCTAAAGAATTATTTCTCAGAAGTAATAAACTTAATTTTCCTCTAACCTCAGGATTTTCTGTTACATTAAGTAAGTATTCTTCAAGTACTGAAATTGCTGCATCAAATTTTTCATTATTTTCTAATATTTCTGATTCAATAATAGTTCCAAACTCTCCAAGCGCCTTCGCCTTTTTTATACTACTCAATGCTTCTTTCATTTTGTGAGGATTTGTAGATAAAATTTTAGAATGTAAAAGCCACGATTTTCCATTATTAGGATCTAACTTTAATGCCATTTCAACATATTCTAAAGCTGTATTTATTTCAGATAAAAGTAACAATTTACCCGCCTTTTTAATTAATTCTTCTGCATTCTTTGGTTTCCCAAACGGATTTATTTGTCGACCTATTTCATTTGCTCTTTCCACTATTTCAGAGAGTTCTGTTCTGTTTTGAGAGTCAAACTCTGTTTCAATCCCGAGGCTTTCTAATCTTTTCTTATTTCTGGATACCCGCGTTGGATCTGAATCTATAACTAATAATATCTGTTCTTGAAGTACTTGTATATCGTCCGGATTGATTGCCAATAGTCTTTCTAATGTTATATCTAGAGATTCTAAATCTCCTTTTTTTCTGAGGATATCTGCTAATGATGTGAGAGATGTGGGGTCTTCGGGCTCTAGCTCATGTGCCATTTTATAGAAATCGGCAGCTCTTTCTATCTTACCAATTGCATGAAATAACTCCCCAATCCTTCGATGTTCATTTCCGTTTAATTCAATGTCTTCAGCCTTCATATCTGATTGGTTTAGAATAGTATCTAATCTTTTAGTTAGAGGTAAAAGTCCTGGAGTAATCTCGGAGTATTCTCCATGTTCCATTCCAAGATAATGATCTAAAATAGAACGAGTGGCGTGTGTAGCTATAGCACAGGACTCACTGGAACTTATAGCAAATCCTTGATTCAATAATAAATTCTCAGCATTTTCTAAAGAATGATGTACATTTAGTAAACCGTGTACTCTTGGAGAGTCTGAAAGAATGGTGTCAACGCCCCTAGATAGTAAATCCAAAGAGGTGGCTTTCTCATTCAGACTTCCTTGCAAAGAGCCGAGTCTAGTATGGAATTTTCTGCTTTTTCTTAACATATTTTTATGCTTCAACCAAAGTGATGCAAAACCAATTAAAAGTACCCCATAGACTGTCGCCAGAGTCATTGTAGAGGATTCCATCAGTCTCAGCGGACATACAAGACTTTTGATGGCTTCTACTAATTACATATGTTAAACATCAATTATTACAGTAATCAAAAATCGCCATATGGTTTTTTTTATGATATCAAATACTAAAAATAATCAGAAATCCTTGGGTGAGAAGGCTTGGACGTCCTGTTTTCTAGAAGTATGGCCTCTTGAATTACCAAGTACATTTTCTATTCCTGCTCCTGAAGCATAATCAAATATTTTATCATTAATTTTTCCGGCAAAAACAAGGCCTTGTGCATCTTGTGTTTCTTCCAACGACTCTTTTAGATTACTAGCGCCAATTGGTTCTGAAGCTGTACCATCTTCATGGATTATGATAGCTTTATTTCTTGGTAATCCTTCTAAATAGATGGCCCACTCTTTAACGTGATTAGGTACTTCTAATATTTCTGTACCTGTTCCTACGGTTTCATCATCATCTTTTTGAATTTCAATCTGGATTCTAGCGACGGCTTTTGATGCTGCTTCTTTTTGATTTAGACATTTTGTTATTACTTTGCCTTCTAAATGTTCCACTTCTCTACTTTGGGGTGCTATTGAAACATGAGTCAGTGATTTTCCTAATTTGCCACTTAATTCCAAAAGTAATAATTTTCCTCCTCTATCTCCATCCAAAAATGCTGTAACTATTTTTTTACTTTTTGCCATACTTACAAGTTCGGGATCGATTCCAGAACCCATGGTCGCAATAGCATTTTTTATGCCGAATTTTAATAGATTCCTAACATCATTTCTACCTTCAACAATAATGATTGCTTCACTATTTTTTACGTTTGGTCCTGCAGTCATTCCTGCAATCTCTATTTCAGTATTCAGGGTTAAAACAGATCTAACCTCATCTAAAATATTCTTTGATTCATCGGTTCCTGAATTTACTAAGTTAACCAATAATTGTTTGGCTCTATCTATTACATGACCTCTCTTGGCCGAACGGATGTTTTCTATTTGTTTTACTTTTATTGATGACTTACAAGGGCCTATTCTTTCTATCGTCTCAAGTGCTGCACCAATAACAGCCGTACTAACTTGATCGAGAGAAGATGTTACTAGTATTTCTCCTTGGACTTGTCCTTTGTTTTGATGTAGTACAACATCAACGTGCCCTATTCTTCCAGTTCTTTGTAATTTTCTTAACTGTAATTCATCTCCAAGAAGCCCTTCTGTTTGGCCAAAAATAGCTCCTATGACGTCTTTTCTTGCAACTGTTCCGTCTGTACGAATAGATGCGTGTATGATATATTTTCCTTCTTTTGACATATTTTTATTCTCCTTTTTACTAATCCACACACCAAAGACTCGTTCCGGGTTTGCCTAGTCGGCATTTGGGTGAATGGACAGGAAACGTCCTCGAGTGTGGCTAGTAAGCATTTTACGGGAATAGTACATAGTTGATGAATGCTCCTATTAAAATAATTATATTATTCATAATAAATATATTTTTAGCGAGGCATTATATTTACTTGCTTGTATCGAAAGGCATGGAAGAAAATGGCTTTGATAGGCGAAGTGTGTTTCGTGGGGCTACTTTTCTCGCCTTAAGAGATGGGCAATTGAGTAATGGAGAAAAGAGATTGTTGGTAAAATTGGCACATTCCTTGAAATTAACCGATGAAGAACCAAAGATGATTTATGATTCAATTATTGAAAATAAAACTCTTGAGGTTGGAAAAATAATTAGTGAAGAAGAGCAAAGACGTATTTATGGACAAGTTTTGGAGGCTATGTTAATTCATACTGATCGGTCAGATGATGAATTATTACAAATAGCATATCTCAGAAAAATTTTCAAGATAGATGATTCGGAACATAGAGCAATAGCTAGAAGTATGGATAGACAATTAGAAGAAGTGGTGCATAGAACTCTCAAAGATGAAGTTAGAATTAGACTATATGATTCCATTGATCGTATGGGAGATATTTTTGATAATATTCTTGTTAAAAATGAGGATCGTAAATGAAGGAATACGCCGTATTAGATGAGTTTTTATCAAAATACCAAGATTCAGTTCACACCTCAGAAAAAAAATTATTGAAAATTATTCGAGAGGCTTATCCAATAGGAATTCCAGCACTTATAATGAAATCAAGTACAGATAGATTGGGGGCTTCGGCTGGTTATTCTTTTCATCTTGGGACACCTGATGGTTTACTTAGACGATTAGCATCTTGGTTAATAACAAAAAACAATGGTAATCATAGATTATTATTGAAATTAAATAAAAAGCTATGGAAAAGACATGGCAGAGAAGACGTAGCGCTTTCGGCTATAATAATTGCAAATTTAGATCATGCATCTATGGAAACTAATCCCTGGGAGATTTTCAGATTATCTCTGAGGAAAAAAGAGCCTATAGATGGTTTATTACTGACTATTGAGGAATTATTACGATCAGGTCGTGAAATGCCAAGTGAAAATCTTAGAATGGATTGGAGTAAAAAAAGATTGGTGGATGGTCATTTATCAATATTAGTCACATATGCAGGAATGATTAGAGACGTCGTCCCAAGTCCTGAAATGATAGCATGCCTCGAAAACATAAAAATTCCATCTAATGATTCCATGATTACTAGAATTATGGATAAAATAAGTAAGATTAGACCACAGGAATGATGGGTAGAACCCTAGTCGGACTATTATGGGTGTACGTCTTTTACCGTCGGACGATCCAATCTCTGAACAGGTTCTTGAATGGACGATTCGAAAAAACTCTGAAGATATTGCTCAATTAATGCGATGGTTGGGCGAATCAAGCGGCAGAAGGGAACGTCAAATATTACTAAAAAGAGTATTAGATCTTCTAGATGAAACACAGTATGCTTTGAATCGTTTAGATGAATTAAGGTGATTTGATGCGCTCATTACTCTTGGCAGGAGGTAAATCATCAAGGATGGGTAAAGATAAAGCTTTGATAGAAATTGATGGTGAGTGTTGTATTTCTCGTATATTGAATGCTCTATATTCGTCAAATAGAAATCCAGTAAGAGTAGCGGTTTCAAGCACGGAATGTATTAAAGAATATAGTAAAGTAATAAATCCAGAAATTGATATTGAATGGGTAGTAGATAGTAACCAATATGCTGGACCCATAGAATCAATTACTGAAAATCTTGAAGATTCAAATTTTGTTAAAGAGGGTTTTATACAGTTATCTACTGTTGATGTTCCATGGGTAACGCCCGATTTCTTTGACTGCCTAAAAAATTCTATTAAAATGGAAGATGATTTAATAATACCGACCGATGGACAAAATATACACCCTCTATTATCATTAATTAGACCTGGTCCTGTATTAAACAAATTAAGTAAAGGAAGTAAAAGACCTTTATCGATTCAATTTTGTGAAATTAATTATTCATTATATCATGGAGATTTAAAAATACTAAAAAACATTAATTATCTTCAAGATATAGAATGATAAAATCCCTCAGATAATAAATCTAAAACCTTCGGATATAATTCATGTTCTATTTTTTTAATTTTATTTTGTAATGTTTGAGTTGTTTCCTCTGGCAAAACTTCAATTTCTCTTTGTTCCAATATTCTCCCAGTATCGACACCTGAATCAACCAAATGTACTGTACAACCACTTAATTTTACACCTGCTTTAATTACATCTCTATGGGCATTAGCTCCAGGAAAATCAGGAAGTAGCGATGGATGGATATTTATTATGCGACCTTTCCATTTAGCAACAAAAGAGGGAGTGAAGATACTCATATACCCACTCAAAACAATTAGTTCGATTTTTGATTTAATTAATTC
>QQRX01000028.1 GCA_003602595.1 Candidatus Poseidoniales archaeon
CTGTTAGAGCAGTAGGAATCCTTCTAAGAGGTTTTTGGTGATTTTCTGGATCAATAGATCTCATAGGTGCCTCTACCATATTTCTCCCCGTGCATCCCCGGCATTGCTGCCTTACAATTCATCAGAGTTATCTTTCCCTTCTTAACAGTTGAGGGAGATTCAATATACTAGAGGTCGTTTTTATGACTCAATTTTTTTAACCGATTAATGTACTTATTAGTTAATATGATATTATTTTCATTTATTTTCCGGATAACACCGGAAAGCAACATAAAGCAAAGGGCTCTCGTCTAAAGTATCCGAGCTTAGCTCAGTTGGCTAGAGCACCTGACTGTAGACTGGAAATAACAACTTAGGTTGTTGGCCAAATGGCCATCAGGGGGTCCCCGGTTCAAGTCCGGGAGCTCGGACCACCTATCCATCACGTAGTTTTTCTAGTGGTATCGATAGACTGGGTATTTCAAAATCAAAAGAATGTTTGCTGGTTTTTGGAGGAAAAACATTTCCCGATAAACCCATTTCTATTACTTCTTCTTTTGTTATGGAATCTTTACCACATTCTGGCCATACATTTACCTGAACTCCTGAATCATTGAAGTAGTCAACAAATATTGTAGGTACTTTGGAGAGTCCAAACTCTTTAGCTGCATTCCATTTATGGTGACCATCTAATATAACATTAGTCTGTTTATCTGCTATTATTGGCTTATAGAAACCTCTCTTTTTGATTTTTTTTATCCTAATTTTCAAATTGTTTTCTATTGTTTCTTCATGCTCTTTCAAACCCTTGAGTTCAGCGAGAATAACTACTCTACCCTCTGACACCACGACTTCTTCTAATGCAAGTAGGCTCATAAAGGAGTGTAAAGTCGGCGACTCGCTAGGAGGCCTACAAATGAGTCTTAATCAATATGTTAGGAATGTATGGAAGCAACCCAAAGCAAACATGCCAAGCCGTTACAGAATAGACAGAATGGCTTCTTGGAGGAGAGAACCAGTCTTTCAAAGAATAGATAAGCCAACTAGAATAGACGCTGCTCGAAGAGTTGGATACAAAGCTAAACAAGGAGTAGTTTTAGTTCGAACTAGAATACGCCGTGGAGGGCTTAGGAAAGGTAAAATACATATGAAGCGTAAACCTTCAAAGTCCGGTATTACTAAAATAACAATGGCCAAATCTACTCAAAGAATTGCTGAAGAGAGAGCAAGTAAAAGATATCCTAATCTTGAAGTTCTAAACTCATATTGGGTTGGAGAAGATGGAAAAAATAAATTTTTTGAAATAATAATGTTAGACCCACACCACCCAGTAATAAAAGCCGATAAAAAGTATAATTGGATTTCTTCAGGAAATAGCCACAAAGGACGTGCCGAACGCGGAAAGACAAGCGCTGGAAAAAGAGGCCGAGGATTACATAATAAAGGAAAAGGAGCAGAAAAACTTCGTCCAAGTTTAAAGGCTAACAAAAATCGCGGAAAATGATTATATCATCCGTCATATTGATGTTTCAAACCTCATCGGTTTAGTTGATGGTTGACCACTACCTCTCAGAAATACGAGGGCTTCCTGTGATTCTTCCTGATGGTAGAGTAATTGGAACTGTTAATGATGCCGTTGTGGAAACCAATGGTTGGAAATGCAGCCATATATTCGTTGCTAATCCCCCTAGTGAACTAGTAGAAGGCAGAGTTCATGTTTCAATTCCATGGCATTGGATACGTTCGATAGGGGATGTTGTCATACTCAGATGGTTTCCAAAAACACCAATACCTGAGGACTTATGATGTCTATATCACTATTTCAATTTGATTACTATGTTTGATTTACACATACTTGGCACTTCCGGATCACGTCCTACGGGTACAAGATCTGTTTCAGGAAATTATCTTTCTACTTCCGATGGAAATTTAATTATTGATTGTGGAGAAGGATTCCAAAGTCGCCTAATTAAACATGAATTAGATTTAAAAAATAATCCAATAGGCATTAGAGCACGCTTTTCAAAAATAAAAGTAATATTACTTACTCATTCCCATTTGGATCATTGTTGGGGAATTTTACCTTTATTGAAAACAATGCAATTAGACGGTCGACAACAACCATTGACTATAATCGCTCCCTCTACTCCTCAAGCAATTGAATGGGCGGAAAAAAATTATAGAGAAACAATTCCAGATAATTACGACATAAATCCCTCAGATTTTGCCTTTTTATTCAAAGAATGGCGCAATCACATAAATAATTCCAGAAAAAAAATATTTAAAATAAATTGGATTCTTATCCCAATTAATGGACAAAACTCTCATGATATACCACTTCAACCAATTAAAGGAATTAAATTGACTGCAATTCCAACTAAACATACAGTTGTTTCGGTTGCTTGGCTAATTTCAAGTATTGAGAAACCAGATAGGAGTGTTTTGATATCAGGAGATACGAAATATAACGGTACATCCTTCAAAAAAGAAATATTAGAAAAACCTGTGGACATATTAATCCATGAAGCCACATTCACTGATGAATTATCAGAAAAAGCTGGAGAACATGGCCATTCAACCGCTTTAGAAGCAGGAAAAACTGCTTCTGACATTAACGCCCAAATTCTTGGTATGGTACATTTTAGTCCAAGAATAAATGATCTTGAAACGGTCGAAATAGAATCTAGAATTTATCATAATAGGAGTTTTGCCTGTAATGATGGCGATATTTTTCGTGTATCAAACAATGGAGAAATAAAATTATTCAGAAAATACAAAAACTCATGGTACGAGTATGATACTCAACGAACGTAATTGCGATACGATTCAAAAGGCATGTCGAAACGGTTGACCAATGAAGAGACAGCCCGGGAGCATACTTGCTGTTGTGATAATATTACTTTCCGCCCAATTCATTCATGCAGAATCTAAAGCAATAACCAATTGTAACAATGTTAATGCAACATCCTTGCCCAATAATTGGACACTAGAACAACAAAGTTGCGTACGAATAGATCTAGGCGAATTAGAACCAAGTAAAACTTTTGATTTTGAAATTTCTTCCAATAACCCAATAGACATACTCCTTTTCCCAGCTAACTCTCTAGAAGTTTATCTAAATGAACAATCATATAGAAATGAAATGATTTGGCAACAAGAATCAGTATTTGAAAATTTCAATGGAGATGGTGAATGGCATTGGACTGTTCCAGATGATAGAGAGAAAACAAGATGGTACATGATAATAGATAATTTTGCTCACCCCGGAGATGATGGGATGGGGGCACAGGGAGAATTAGAAACTCAAGTCTCATTCGATATGCAAGATATAATTACACAACCATATACTATTTTTGACTCAATTATTAGAGTTGATACAAGTAGCTTTTCAGTAGCAGAAGGGCCAATTGTGGTAGATGCAGGAACTAAAATAAATATATTCGCTAGAACAATGGAAGGTAATCCTGATATTTTTATTATGACAGAGGAACAGAAGAATCTCTATTCCAACGGAGGGACAGCGGCTTCAAGGATAGTCGAAGCAGATTTACTCCTCGTCTCAACTGAAATGTACAAGCAATGGTTAGTTCCAGAATCATATGAAGGTATCGATCTCTATGTGATAGTTGATAATAGAGCAGGGCCAGGAGGAGGGGGAGCAGGTACAACAATTGCAAAGACTACTATCACTATAACTCTCGATCCAATAATCAATCCTGTTATATCTACATTAAATCCTCAACAAACTTATGATGTAGGTGAATTGCTTTCATTTTCTGCATTAGATACTCCTAATAGGTCTAATCAAATCTCAGATTCTGGATATTCATGGGATGTTAATCAAGACGATATTCCAGATTTTTTTGGCCCAATACTTGATTATATGTGGCCAAATCCGGATAATGCATCTCTAAAATTAAATGTCATTTCAACTGATGGAACAATGGTAAGCACTATTCTTGTTTTACAAATAGAAGATAATACTCCTCCAAATGCATCTATTTCAGTTAATGGAGATTTACAGAAAGGTTACAATCAAACAATATTTATCAGTGCATTATTTTCTGATAATTGGGGTGTTGAGAGTATAGAGTGGCTAGTGGATGGGATAATTGAGCAAAGTAACGCTAGTATTGGTGATGCAGTCAGCTCATCGTTTACTTTCAGTTTTGATTCTAATTATCAAGCCGGTGAACATAATATTGAATTTATTGTTACGGATAAATCAGGTCAAAAATCTAGTGACAGTGTAAAAGTAATACTTTCTGATTTATCTCCTCCAGTTTTTGATAATTATGTTAATCAAATATCTGTTTCTGTTGGTGAACCTATAACATTTGAAATATCAGCATATGATGAAGAATCCGATGAAATACAATATTCTTGGATATTCAATGAAGGTACGGAAGATGAAACGCAGTTATATGGTAGATTGATTCAATATGATTTCCAAACTACTGGAGCACAGAGAGTACTATGCATTGCTGAAAATAGTGCTGGATTATCTTCACAGGCAGAAATTATTGTAACCGTCATGGAATCAGAGTCAGAAAATAAATCCTTAAATCCATTTTTTATTCTAATTATTCTGATATTGTTTTTGATAATTATTTCCATTATTGCTTACATATTTTTTAGAAGAAGAATTCTGATTAGAACCGAAGAATTATCACAAAAAAAGGAAGAACCAGCCGAAGAGATAAAACCCCCATCTGTCGAAGAACAAAAACAAATGTGGGCGCAAACATCTCCTAACTTGTATATTTCTGACGATAATAATATTGTGGATATCTCAGATGTTGACTTAGAAGGATTATTGGAAGATGCTCAAACATCACCATCTAAATCATTTACATCAGAAGATAATTTACTCTCAGATTTGATAGATGATATTTCGGATTCTAAACCTGCAAATAATGTTACTGAGAAAGTATCTGACAGAGTAATAAAGAAAAACTGCTCTTCATGTAATCTGTTATTTTCAGTAGAATTACCAGAGGGAATTGATTCTGCTCGTACTGCCTGCCCTAAATGTGGCTCAATTGAGGATGTAAATCTTGGATGATTACATTCATTTGACTCAAAAACCCGACTCATTTAATGCCCATGAAGGGCAATAGCATATATCAGATATAGTCTAGGTGAAGTCATGGGAAGGCGCAACCCAATAGTATTCCCGCGTTTCGATTTCAATCCATCTCGATTAGCCCTTTTACTTACATTTTTATTTTTATTACCCTCTTTGACCCCATTAGCTAATGTTGACGCTGAAGCAAGGATTGAATCAGACGATTTTGAAATTTTAGATGATTTATCGGATATTTTATCAGAAAGACAGAATATAATTAATACAAATACTATAGGATCACTAGCAGAGCCAAAAATTGACAATATAGATAATCTTGTATCTCCTTCTGGAGATTCAGATCCACTTTCCAATATCGGTCAAGGTGTCAAGAATATTTCTCTAATAGAAACCAATCCTCCTGTGCCTTCTCATCCGGATGCATATGATTTGGCAATAAGTGGTGCAAATAGACCAGGGCAAGTAAACACTATCTGGCAAACATTGATTAATGTTACAGATTATGTTATTTGGACAAAATATACAGATGTTGGTGGAAACATTGTTGAAAAATTTGAAACAGTAACATTCAGCGCCTCTTTATTATCATTGTTTAATTTTAATACTGATCCATTTCTTCATGCAATAGATATTGATGATGATGGTGATGACGACATTCAAGTTGGTTTAACAGTAGCTTGGGATTTTAATGGTGGATGGGGTATTGATGGAGATTCTTTATGGATTGAACCAGGAATTTCATTCACAGTAGAAGTATTGGGTGATAGTGTTGCCGATTCAGACTGGAATAATTTGAAGTTTTTACAAGTTTCCTTGATAAAAGCATTTGCTTATTCAGCTGATGATACCGCCTTAGCACTTGGAGAAGGTGAAAGCTATATTTGGATTGTAGACTCGAGATTTACCTCTGCCCCTTATGATTTTTCCATAGAGATTGGAATTGAAAGATTTTATTTCGATATCTCACAAGCTAGTAGTGGTTTGATTCTGGCATTAACATTAGGATTGATTGATCTAGGTCAGGATGAAACAGGAATTTCTTTTGCTTCAATTTCTGCACCATATTCTATCCGAGTTAACAATGCTGGGCAAGTATCTTGCCCCTCAAGATATTCGCCATCTGAGTTGACTACTCTACCATCTGAAGAAATTAATTGTGGAGTTTCTGCAGGTTTAGGTTACATTCACTTTTCTCCTCCTAATAATGATGGAACTAGAAATGTTTGGGAATTGGCGTATATAGATGCAACATTTCATCCAAATGGTGAATCAGATAGGTTACCTTCAGAAGCAGAAATAATTATCAGAACTGATACTATATTACCAACCTCTACGGGACTAGAAGGAGACAAAAGTCTTACCACAATAGAATATTGGGCAGATGATAGAGCTGATTTATTCCTCCATTTTCATGAAAATAGATCGAATCTTCCAGCATCAGAATCTGATGGGGATTATGGTAACATAACCGATTCTTTAGGTTGGTTCAGGGGGATGCCAGAAGGATCTATGTCTCCTGGAGAAATATCCAGAATTTTTAGGATGCTTGGCTCTGAGAATTCTCCAGAATTACCAGGAGGTCAGCCAGATAGGCTAGGATTGATCATTGGAGTAAAAAATTTCTCAAGAGACACTAGTCCAAATGTTAATGATTTGACATTACCTATCAACCCTGCTAATCCTCCTAAAAGTTTAATTCTCCTTAGATCTAAACAATCAATTGAAAGTATAGATTATTCTTCTTGGTTCAAACGAGGTGGGATACAAGAAGATCATAGAGCGATATATGTAAAGGCAGACAATATCCCAACCGCAATGATAGTTTATGGTTCATTTGAATTAGGAGGAACTTCAGACGTAGATACTAGTTTAGATAGTGCTACAGATCTTGATTTTATTTCAAAAATAGTTGATTCAGTAATATTAAATCTAGTAGATTTATTTTTAGATACTGGTACTGTATTAAATGATGTTCCTTCAATTATAGTTGATTTACTCAGTGGTGATACTACATCTGGTAGCTTTGATGGAGCATCATTTCACATACTAATGACAAATAATTGGAGAGAAGATAGAACAATGATGCCTCTATCCTCAATTGAATTGGCAATCGGCTCTTCGCCCCATCCAACTATTTCCGGAGACCATCTAATCATATCAAAAGATACAGATTTAGATATAATACAAGGCCTTAATGGACCTGTTGAACCTTTAGCACCGATTGCTGCTAGTGCAAAGTTTAGTGGTTTTATGGCGGCCTCATTTGTTGATAATAATGATACAAACGAGCAAACAATTGAGATATTTACTGAATCTACTAAATCACTTGTTATGTCATTCATAGAACATCCTCATAATTCTATCATCAATTATTCTCATCATGCCATTTCTTTTTCTGATTTACCGAATGAAATATCTATTACAATCACTCCAAATTCGTTAAATTATGCTGCATCATCAATTATCGATACTATTTCATACACTGGAAATGAAAACAATCAATATCAGGCTGCTAATATAATAGACCTTCCAGCAAATTTTGTTTCTACATTCGGTAATACTATTTCGTGGTCTTCAGATACGCCAATTAGTACCATAGAAGCACAGATTACAAATTCTTCTAATCCGATTACAATGAGTGGTGATCATTTCTTATTTCATAACGATCCTGATAGTTCTCAAGTAAGCTTATCTTCTAGGATTTCTGGTCTGAGAGAAATTGGTTGGATCGAACCTCAAGAAGAAGGAGCAAAGGGTTTAGCAGGAATGGGGACTGCATTCATGTCAATAGCAAATCCAAATCCAATGTTAATTAATGTTGAAAAAGCACCAACCAGTCTAGATGATAAATTATCAGTAAAGGCAGAAATCAATCCTCTGCCCTCTTCCTTATCTCTCAAGATACCTACGGGCATCAGTGAAGGGCCAACTTTGATAATTCCAGAATTTAATACTTCTCAAGGTTTATCTGGCATAGCATCGTTCATTGGAGGATTTTCTGACCTAGGACGCTCAGTAAATGATGTCCTTTCAAGTATCACTACGGATATATCAACAGGTTCAGGTACTGGTGCTTCTAATTTTTCTTTTGGAATTGAATTAGATTCAGATTCGGAATTTGATATAATGGTAGAGTCATATCACGGTGAAAAGAAATCAGAAAATCTTCCTTGGGTTCACGGTGTTTCTTTTGAGGCTAGCCCAACAGGTATTTCGGAAGGCTTCCATCTAAGATTATGGATGCCAAGACTCCCTCCTTCTGTTGAATTATCAATATCTAGGGACGGTTTAGAAAATCGTCAAGATTGGTCTATATATGTAGATTTAGAATCATGGTATCCCCAACATACTGAACTAATGCTAGTAATTAGAGGAATCAATGGTCAGGATTTATTTGTGACTATGAAAGGATTGAAAGTTGGGGAATATACAAGTCTAGGTTTAGATTCAATAATTAGCATTACTACTTCTGGAGAGATAACTGAAGTTTCCACTTCAAGCCTCTATCAATTGTCTAATAGACTTGAATGGATTCACGTTCTCTTAATTAACAGAGAAGCAGGTTTACGCACTGAAATAATGATAAATGATATACCAGAATCCGTTGAATTTCAGGCAAGTTTAGGTTCTGCAATCTCAATAGATATGACCGTACCTGAACAATTTAGGACATCTGAAGGATTTGCAGTTGGCTCTATGATGATTCAACAAATGCAATGGATGGACAACTTGTGGTGGCCTGCAACTGTATTTTTAACTGATATTCCAGGTTCGATGAACTTGACTACAGAGCCAGATTTGAACTTTGATATTACTAAAGATTTAGCTTTTCAAGGTACTCCAATTCTAGATTTTACAGCTTCCGATATAGGCATGTCATTGTATATTGAAGCATTTGGCAGAGCCATAAATAGTAGAGGCGATATAGTTCTCTTAGCAGAAGGAATGACTGATAAGATGATAATTAAACCAACAAATTCTTTCGGCTTACAGATAAGATCTGGGGGAGAGGGGGTCGAAAAGATATATCTCCGTTCAAGTAATATTCCAACTACTCCTCCAATAGTAATAGACGAAATGGAAGCATTAGGTGAAAACTTGAAGAGTGCTACAATACATATCAGAGAAGTTGTCTATCCATACAGTGTTATTGAGATTGATGATGTACAGGGAGGACGTATCATTGCTTCAGCAAAATTACATGCCGAAATAGGCGACAGGAATATAGATCTGAAAGGTGTTTTAATTGATGCCCAAATAACGGGAGGAATTCCTACTGGAACTACCTTTGGAGTAAATGGTTTAGCCTCAGATCTTTCAATTCTAAGTATAATTCCGGGGATATCTGGATCAACAAGCCATATAATGGCTCCAGAACCACTTTCTTCAGGTATTTTGACAATTTTATCAATGTTAGGAGGTGGTAATGATGGGCCTACTTGAAAGATTAAAAGATGTTGATGATGATTCAATAGAATCAGAAATAGCACATGATATTTTAGAGACACTTGAATCAACTAAAGAACTAATTTCTCCTAGAAGAGTCATTTTTGCTTCTGCTACCGCACTTTCTTTGCTTCTTGTTTCTATCTTCACAGTAGTTTGGATAGTTCCTTATGACAGAGTAAGTGTTGATGTTGTATATCGTCAAGGTACTTCAGGGCACATAATTCTGGCACAATTAGATAATCATGGTAGTAGGGAAATAACTGATGTAACAATCTCAATACGATTTACAGATAAAAATAGTATTGAATTGGGACGTACTGATCATTACATTGATTCGCTTTCCTCTCATAGTTTCTACGCAGGAGATGATTTGGAATTAATCATAGGAGGGGCCTCAGTATGGGAAAATTATCAAATAGAAATATTATTGGAATATAGTTACTACAATGGAATAGTAGATGAAAGATGGACGCATCAAGTAGGAGATTGGACTATGGAACTTTTTACTAATCGTGCTCCAATTACAATATTTTAAGGATGATTTTTTCATGCAAAATAATATGTCAATAATCAATAATTTACCCATACTATCAAATCACAACCGACGAGGCGAACAATCATGAATCAGCGTACAACCGTGCTGATACTTGCGATTTTATTAGTGTCGTATTTCCCATCATTAGAATACGATTCCGAGACGGAATATGATGAAATGAACTTCTTAGATCAAAATTACAAGAGAACTGAGATATCTCCTAATCCAGATACTATGCAAAGTTTATCATTAGTATCATCATATTTTGAATCGGAGGAAACTAGAAATTTAAGGGCAGATACTCCTATAGGAATTTTTACTGAAATGGGACTAATACCTAGTGTTTTAATGAAATCTGAATTAACTACTACTCGCTCAGACTTATTACTAGTTTTAATTGATGGAGATACTGGATTATGGGATGCCAGACTAGAAATCATCGATCATGCTAATGTAGAAATACGTGCAACCATCCCTCCTTCAGGATTCTTGATACAAGGCACTCAAAATGAATTGAACAAGATTTCCAATCTTCCAATTGTACGTGCCAGTCATTTAGTTCCACTCGGTTTACTTTCTGATAAGCAATTCTATAATTTAGATACAGAAGATTCTGTTATGGTGGAATTATTAGGATGGAAAGATTCAGATTTAATCAGACACGACTCTCCGGGCTTAAATCTACCTAGCTCGTTATCTGATGTAGCAAATGTATGGATGAATAATTATACTTCGTACCATACTGGGTCATATCTCGGAGAAGTCAATGTAAAGGATATAGATGAGATACTAAAATACCCTGCTGTTTCATTTATATCTCCAATACTAGAACGTACAACATTCAATGATTATGCAAGGATCCATATGGGGATTAATACTGTTGAAAATGTGTATTTTACAGGTCTTAATGGCAGTGGTCAAAGAGTAGCCGTTGCTGATACAGGATTAGATCAAGATCATGGAGATTTTGGTGATAGAATTATCAATGTCGTTAATGTAGCCGGCGACTCATCTACAGCAGATACAAATGACGGCCATGGTACTCATGTTGCATGTACAGTATTAGGAGATGGTAGTAGAACTTCTGCATATGCAGGCATTGCTCCAGAAGCAGAATTATACTTTCAAGCAATGGAGATAGATAGCACTGGTCAACTTTCTAACAGCGGGATTTATGGAATGCTTAATTCAGCATACAATTCAGGTGGTGCAAGATTTCATACAAATAGTTGGGGCTCTGCCGTAGGTGGATCATATACAACACAATCTGAAGATGCCGATGACAGGACTTCTACGTGGGATCAATACTGGGCCTATCAAGGTATGACGGTTTTATTTGCTGCTGGAAATGAAGGCGCGAATGGTATTTCTTCTCCTGGTACAGCAAAGAATGTTATCACAGTTGGAGGACACCAAAATAGATGGGATCCCGATGAAATGTATCCATTTTCTAGTCAAGGACCAACGGATGATGGTAGGATAAAACCAGATGTCACTGGTCCAGGTGATTACGTCAGATCATGCTTAGCCCAAGAAGCGGAAGAAGCATCAACAAATATTGGCGACTCATATTATATTGAATATAGTGGAACATCGATGGCAACACCTGCGGTAGCAGGGGCTGCCGCTTTAGTTAGAGAATATATAATGGAAATTGCGGAACGTCCAGCCCCTCAAGGATCTTTAATCAAGGCGATGTTGATTTTAGGGGCCGAAGATATGGGTACACGTAACATACCCAATGATGATGAAGGATGGGGTCGAGTAAATCTGATAGACACACTGATTCCAGATGAAGATGTAGGAATCTATGTTGATGATAGATCTCGATTATCAGCTGGACAAGTAAATGAATATTCATTTGATGTTACAAGAAGTGGAGAACCATTGAAAGTAGTTGTTGCATGGTCTGATTATCCGGGTTCAAGTAGTTCAAGTATTCAATTGAGAAATGACCTAGATCTCGAAGTAATCTCACCAAATGGAGAAGTAACTTATTTAGGAAACGATTTCAGTAATGGTAAATCAACAATAGGGGGCTCAAAAGATAATAGGAACAATGTTGAAGTCGTATTAATTGATAGTGCTACAAATGGCATATGGACTGTTAAAGTGAAAGATACATCACATGGAGGTAGTAGAACATTCCAGCCTTATTCAATAGCCGTTAGGGGAGTAAATGTAAATGATCTTACTCCTGATCCAACATTTATTGCAGATTCATTTGAAATATCTACTCCAATACCACAGGTCGGTGAAGAAGTAGAAATATCAATATCACTGAGAAATCAAGGTGCTGGATCTTTTACAGATATTCCTGTAGCTGCTTATGCAAACTCTAACCCGATTGGAAACCAATTAATTACTATGCCTCCGGGAGGTGACGAGGAATTAACTTGGTATTGGACTCCTGTTTCCGAAGATGAAGGTGAAGTTGAAATCTCGTTTTATATAGACCCGAATGACGATCTAGAAGAATTGTCTGAGGTTAATAACTATATTTCTGTCTTAGTACCCGTTAGTACTCCTGGAATCAAAGTTTCTTCTGAAAACCCAATAGTTACATTAGGAGAGGCATCAGATTCAACAACTCAATGGGATATACTAATTACCAATACAGCATTATTCGAGACTAATGCCACAATATCAGTATCTTATCCGATTAGAACTAGGGATAATATTCAATTCGATTGGCCCGGTTTCTTCAATAATACTAATTTCAATTTAGATGCTTCTGAAAATATACCAGTAACCTTACTCATGTCACACCCCGCTCCTCCTCCTCCAGGTTTGTACAAAATGATAATCACTGGAAATGACATTGAGAATAATATCGACTCAGAGTTAGAAATCTTTTTTGATGTACCTGTTCTTGCACAACCTCAAGTCATTTTACCCTCATCTGAGATATTTGTTAGTTCATTGACAGATACAAAATTTTCTTTCGATATAAAAAATAATGGAAACGGTGCGCAAACTTATGATGTCTCTATAATATCTCCTGCTGGTTGGAATTTAGGTTTTGATGATATTGGAGCATTTACTGGCTCTTCATCTGGATCGACTGGGACTCTCATTAAAGATGGTAGAGTAAATATTGATGTAACAATCACTTCTCCTGGTGCATTGATTGAAGCTGGTTCCGAATTTATTGCTACCTTAGTGGTAAATTCTAGAGTTAGTGATGATACTTGGTCAATAGACATACCATTGATAGTTGAAGGATACGATAAAATTGAAATAACTACAAGTTCAGAATCTGATGATTTTGAAAATAAACTCTTATCTGACGGCAACTATCAATTTATTTTAGATATTAGTAATCAAGGAAATAGAGATATAACTTTGCAGCCAATACAAAGAACACTTCCAGGAGGGTGGACACTTTCCAATCTTGAAGAAATAACAATAGAAAAAGGACAACAATCTCAATGGGCCATGTCCATTACAGGTAATGGGAAAGCAACGAGTGGTATTTTAGAAATTAGATTTATTTCTAATTCTGACTTTTCTATTGATTGGAATCTTACATTAGATGTAATTTCGGGCGCAATTCCTGTAGTTGATTTTTATCAAGTTGATATTCCAAATGGGCAAACCGCTGACACACCATTAGGCGTGGATGCTCATCCAGTTGGAGCGCCCGGTTTTGATTTAGGTTGGACTGTAACAAACAATGGTACTGTAAGTTGGGAACCATCTGTTACTATGGAATTACCCAATTCTGACTTTTCTTCATCATGTTCATTAAATCCTCAGAAAATATACCCGGGCGAATCCTCACGTGTTTGGTGTACAGTAATCATTCCTATGTCTGCTGAAGCAGGGTCAGAGCCAGAAATAACTTTGGTAATGGAAGATGGAGGAATAGAAACTAGAAATACTATTTCTCTTTTAGTTGAAACTGTCAATCAAGTTACATGGACTCTGATTCAAGTCAGTGATATTTATAATGGATTTTCAAGTACTATGTACTTTGAACTACAAAATACTGGTAACTCGGTAATTTCTGACAGAATTGTCGTTTCTGGGCCTAGTAGTTGGAATATCAGAGTATTAGATGGGATGATGGTCAATCTGCAGCCAGATGAAATAAGATCTGTACAGATAGAATTTACTCCAAATAATGCAAAGGACAGTATAATAGTCTTGGACCTCGGAGAATCAACAGAATTATCCGATTATAGCACACAAATTCCAATCGAAGTAAAAGGAATTGTCAATAATGATGGAGTTTCATCCACTTTAATACTCGTATTATCAATTATTATTATCTCAATAATGGGTGGTGGTTTGTATTTTTATCAACAAGAATTTCAAAAGAAGAAAAATTTGGTACCTACTAATCATAAGAAGAAAGAAGAAGATTTGATAATTACTTCACAATTAGGAAATACTGTAAACACTGAAAAATCCCAAGATGATGGAAAAAATTTACAGAAATACGACGAATATCCTGGATGGTTATGGGATTCAGATAAAGAAACTTGGATTCCCGACCCGGAACATCAAGATACCCAATAAGTCACATCAAATAACGGCCTTTGAAATAAATTGATTCTCTGCAAATATATATTTTAATTGTACATTTATTCCAAAGTCCTTTGAGTAAGGATTGATTCCGAGGGTTGATGAGGAACAATTCTGTAGTCACAATTTTGATTACTTTGATGCTGATTACTATATCTTTACCTCTTGTTTCAGCTTCTGTCAACGTAACTCTGTCTGCTTCTCCAACTAGTCAGTCAGCTTCATCGGGAGATGATGCAACTTATACAATAACCGTTTCAAATTCCGGAGAAGATGATGCCACCATATCATTGAGTACATCCCAAGCAGCAGAATGTAACGGCTACACTTCTTCTTTAGCCGATCAAGTACTTACTGTAAATGGAGGAAGTAGTGAAACTACTGAACTCACAGTATCCCTTTCTGATACTGCAGGAGATAGTTGTGAAACTACCGTCTCCGCTACTGCTGTTGGAGCCACACCTGGAGATCAAGACTCAGATTCTATTACTGTTGAAACAACTAATGAAGACGGAGGAGGGCAATATTCAGTCCAAATTTCCGTCAAGAATGATGACCCTCAAGTAATAAATTATGATAGTGAAGAAGATGGCGATCAAGTCAAATGGGAACTTATTGTAGAAAATACTGGAGAACAATCTTCTGCAATGCAAATCGAAATCACATCAGACGGCGATTGTGATTCAGATGGTTTATCTGCCAACTCAGATAAACAAACTACAGGAAATCTTGGTTCTGGAGATACAGAGGAAGTAGAAATAACGGTTGATGTCCCAGATGAAGGAGCGACCGAAGCAGATTCACATTGTTTCATAGTTCGAGCAACAGTAACTCAAGATCCCAATGCCGCCGACAGAGCTGAAGATAACATTACATTAACTCTCCAAATTCCTGAAATAAAAGAATGTGAGGCATCTCTTAGTAAATCCTCTCATACTTTAGATCCATCAGAGTCTGCATCCAATTCACTTTCTATAACAAATATTGGAAACACTGACTGGACTGCAACTGCCAATGCTGCCTCCGATGACGGTGATATCAAGGATTGGATTTCTTTTGAAGGAGCTCAATCTAAAACACTAACTGAACCGGGCACTTCTCAAGATTCACACACATTTCTATTTTCAATAACTCCAGATGATTCGGTTGAGCCTGGGACGGTTCAAATAAAAATTCAAGCAAGAGCCGGGGTCGCAGTTGCATGTCAAGAAATTTTGTATATTACTTTAGGACAGAATAAAGATGCTTCTTTATCACTTAGTAATCAAAGGGTATCTAATGTTCAGCCAGGCACTACAGAAAGAGTAGAATTAACTGTTAAGAATACTGGTAACGGGCAGGACACATTCGCAGTTGGAGCTTCAAATTTACCCACTGGTTGGCAAGTTACAATGTCTCAAAGCAGCGTCACCATCAATGGAAGGCATTGCGGACCAAATAATTGTAATACACAAATCTTAGATGCAGATATACAAGTTCCTTCCGGAGCACTAGCTAACATCCAATATGAAATTGAATTCTATGTCAATTCGGCAGGTACACAACATGATTTAATACCTTTAGAGGTCACTGTAGCGGCAATTCATTCTGTAGATACCTCTCTAACTTCAGATTCTCAAACAGGTAAATTTGCACAAATTGTGAAGTTCCCCTTGACTATTGAAAATACAGGTAATATTCGTGATACATTTGTTTTGGATGTTTGTAATCCTAATATAAATTCTTCATGTTCTTCTCCTGCTTGGAACGCTTCTTTTTCTAATTCCCAAGGTAATACAATTTCTACAATCACTCTAGATCCATCTGAATCTTCAGATATATTTGTTGATGTAGTAGTTGAAGATCCTTTTGACAACAGTGAAGAAGCATTTGAGGTAAGAGTAGGAATTATGGGTTCATCATATGTATCTACAGAAATAGTCAGAGTTACAGTTTCCAATTATAATTACAGTATGGCAATTTCTTTCCAGAATCCAGGAGACGATCCTTCCAGTGCTTCATTATCGCTGCCTCCGGGTGGAGGATATGGAACATTCTTTTGGATTGATAATACGGGAAATGGAGGAATAGATGATGCAATTATTACAGTTAGTGGAATGGAATCTTCTGTATTCCATACAATTAAAGTTGATGGAGTTATTGCCGATGATGAGATTTCAATTCCATCCGATTCTAGAGTTCTAGTTGAAGTTGAACTGGAAGTAATAGAGGGCGTTGAAAGTGGAATTTCTGGATCAATAAGTGTCAGTGTATCTTCGAAGAAGAATACGGCTCAGGTTTCATCAATTAATTTCAATATAGATGTGATGGTAATTCATGATTTACAATATACTTTAGACGCAACTCCAGAAGAAATAACGATTAAATATCCAAATAGAGCGACATTTATTGTTTACGTTACAAACAATGGAAACTCAGAAGAAAAGGTAGAAGTCATCACTCCTGCACCTTTACGTCAATGGTCAGTCGATGTAGTTCCTGATGATTTTATTTTGCAACCAGGTCAGACTAAAGAAATAGAAATCAGAGTCACACCCCCCGTCGGATTAAAAGATGACGATACTTACAAATTTACAATAATCATTCAGCCAGAAGATACTCCTGTTGCTGGAGAGCCGCTTGAATTAATTGTTAATGCTGATATTTCAACAATTAGTTTAGCCAATAATTTAGCAGGACAAGTCCTACTCTATGGTGCAATGTTAATTGGTTCAATACTCCTCATTTTGGTATTTTTAAGGGCAAGAAAAGAAAATAAAATCATCAATGAAGCCTTGTTACTTAAGCAAGAAGATTGACCATACCTCACAACGCTTGCCGGATACACTTATGTTCCGTTTTCAGGTGGCCACGTTTGTCGACCTCTAGTGCGACGTGTGGTGTGAGTGTGTCTGTGCCTGAAGATTATATTGCGGTAGCCGTTATGGCCCTTGTCGGTATTGGTTTTCCAATAGGGAGTTTCATTGGTTCGAGACTTCTTAGGCCTACTCCAAATTCCAATGATAAATCACAACTAAGCTCATGGTTATTACCTGGTTATGAGACCGATCAAAGTCTCTACATTCGTCGAGATAGCACCTATGAGTGCGGTTCCGAACCTGTCGGAGATGCAGACATAAATTTCCACTTTCAATATTATTGGTATGCAATAATTTTCCTTGTTTTTGATATAGCATTTATGTTTCTAGCATTTGGAGGAGTTATTACAGTACAAGATAAAATATTGACAACATCAGAAGTATACAGCGCTTTACTGACCCTTTCAATCTTCATTATTTTAATGAGTCTTGGCGTTTGGCATGTTTTTAGAAAAAGAGGCAGAATTTACATATGAGGAATTATTATGGCAGAAGATGGTCAAAATTATACTATGTTTAGTAGTCGAATGTTAATAGATACTGTTGGAGATACAACCGATGCAGCGCTTGAAGCAAGTGGCCTCAGAGACGTCATAGGAGTTCTTGCAGGAAGACTATTCAATTGGGGTCAAAGAAAATCTTTGTTTCCTTTACACCTAGGTATCAAATGTTGTGCATTAGAAATGGCTGCTGCTGGTGCTAGCCGTTTTGATGCAGAGAGATTCGGTGTTTTCTTCAGATCAAGTCCAAGGCAATGTGATGTTTTACTCGTCAATGGTCCAATAAGTAAGAAATTTGCTGATCCAATAGTTCGCCTATGGGAACAAATGCCTGAACCAAAATGGTGTATCGCAATGGGAGAATGTGCTATTTCAGGTGGTCCATACTTTCAATCTTACAATGTTCTTGAAGGTGTCGATACTGTAATACCCGTTGACATTTATATCCCAGGCTGCCCACCTCGTCCTGAAGCACTTATTGATGGATTTGGCAAGTTACGTGAAAAAATAATCCGTATAGGAGCAGTACCTAGTCATTCAAGAACTGATAGCACAGCTCCAATAATAATTGGGGATGAACAATAAAGAATAAGGGGTATTACTATGAGTGTTGTTTCACAAGAATCTCAAATCTCTTCCGCAGAAGATTTAGCACAAAAACTAAACTCTGTTGATGGAGTTTCTTCTTTTGTAGATCAACGTTCTAGTGGAACCCAAACAAGACCAGTAGTTAAATTACAAGTATCTTCAGAAAATTGGCGAGAAGTTGCTGAATCACTATACGTTGATCATGGGGTAGATTATTGCTCAATGATAACTGGTATTCATTGGCCTGACTCAAAAGATAAAAATTGGGAAATAATATATCATTTCCTTAGGACAGGAGTCAAAAATCCTCCTCATAGTGATGGAGTAGTACAACCAATAATAACCAATAATTCTGAGTTAAAAGGTTCTGATGTACCCTTGGAATTAGAAGTGACTATTCATTTAGGAGATACCCGTACTCCATCAGTTGCAAGCATTCAAGACATTTGGGTTGGAGCAGATTGGAATGAGAAAGAAACATGGGATTTAGTAGGGATTGATTTTGAAGGTCATCAAGGAATGCGCCGCGTCTTACAACCTCATGAAACTCCAAAGGGCTATCACCCACTACAAAAACAACATAAACTTAGATATCATAACTTCCAAGAAATGTATGATGATGCTCAGGGTTTCAAAAGAAAACCAGTCGACTCTGAGAGGGTTAAATGAGGAATTATTATGGCAGAAATGTGGATTTCAATGGGGCCACAACATCCTATGACGCATGGATTATGGACTTTGAAAGTAAAAGTAGACGGTGAAACTGTAGTAGATACAGAACCTGATTTAGGTTATATTCACAGAGGTGTTGAGAAAATTTGTGAATCTAGAGATTTCACACAAATAACTACCTATTGTGATCGTTTATGTTACGCAAGTGCAAATACTTGGTCTCATGCATATATCTATGCAGCTGAAGATTTACTAGGCGTCGAAGTTCCTGAAAGAGCAGAGTATATCCGTCTAGTTGCGGTCGAATTACAACGTTTAGCCAGCCATTTGATGTGGCTGGGAGCATATGGTCCAGATATAGGAAATCTCAGTGTAATGGTCTGGTGTCTGCGTGAAAGAGAAATGATGATGGATCTGCTACAAGAATTGGGTGGTTCAAGAATGCACTACAATTTCCCTCGAGTTGGTGGTGTAAAAAGAGATCTTCCACATGGTTTTGCTATGCGAGCTAGACATAAACTATCTCTTTTCTTAGATCGAATTCAAGAATATGAATCTCTTTTTGATGAAAGTACAATTTTCCTTGTTAGAAGTCAAGGTGTTGGATATGCCAAACCAGAAGAAATGATAAATCATGGCGTATCTGGTCCTAATCTTCGTGCCGGAGGAGTAAATCATGACATTAGAACATCGCACCCTTATTCTGTTTATTCCGAATTAGATTGGACGCCAGCAGTCGAAAGATCATCAATAAAAGGTGCAGACTGTTATGATAGATATAGAATTAGAGTAGAGGAGATGCGTCAAAGTGCTGGTTTAGTTTTGCAAGCACTTGATAAAATGCCGGGAGGAGCGGAAACATATCATGAACCAGGAGATCCAAAAATACTAGCAAAAGCGCCTTCAAGGGCACCAGAAGGGACGAGTGGATCGCATCATTTTGAAGATAGTAGAGGCGAATCAATGTTCTACATAGCCGGGGGCGGCGAAGGTAGAGGTAAAATGCCATACAGGGTTTCTATAAGGTCACCTATGTTCATTACGATTCCATATGCGTCTAAATGCATGATTGGTTACAAAGTTGCTGACATTCCAGCAATTATGGGTTCATTTGATCCTTGTATAGGAGAAACAGATAGGTGATTAAATGACTAGTACTGATTGGTTAGATATTCGTGGATGGTCTGAATCAATCATTGGATGGTCAATGGATACAACTCACGATTTATTACCTAACTCAATACAAAATGATTTTGCACAAATACAACCAGCATTAGAATCCTTTTTCTTGGCTACAGTGATGTGCACGGTGGTATTTGCAATTATGATGCTTACACTCATGGTTGTCCCATACATAGAACGTAAATTTATTGGAAGATTAATGGACAGAATTGGTGCTACAACTTCATTACGCAGTCTTTGGATTGGAGAAGGAAGTGCAACTGCAGGAGATTGGTGGAATAAATTACCTATGGGGATGGGCACTCCAATAGGTTTTGTAAATGCTAAATTGAACCAATCATTCGGTAATGACCATCCTCATGAAACTATTTCAAGGGTTAATAATAGAGGATATCATGGTATTTGGTTTCTATTCCCAGGCTTTTTCCAAGCATTAGCCGATTTTCTAAAATTCGCCACAAAGGAACATATAGTCCCCAAGAAAGCCGATAAATTAGTATTCGAAATAGCACCTGTAATAATAATAGCAACCACAATAATGGTTTATGCATTTATTCCATTCGGTCCGCATATTTGGGCGGCAAATCCAGATCTTTCCTTAATTTTCATGATGGCAATTTTTGGTGTTGCACCATTGGGAGTATTTTTTGCTGGTTGGGCATCTAATAACAAATATACTCTGATAGGAGGAATGCGATCTGCAGCACAATTAACCGCATATGAAATACCGCTTCTAATAACCGTTCTGAGTATAGCTGTAATTAGTGGCTCATTCAATATTCTAGAAATCGTTGATTTCCAAATTGAAACATCCAATACTTGGAATATTTTTATTCTTCCCTTGGGTGCTGTACTATTTCTTGTTACTATGATTGCAGAAGTGGAACGAATACCTTTTGACATGCCCGAAGCAGAAGCGGAACTTGTAGAAGGCTGGTGGACCGAATATGGAGGAATACGTTGGGGACTCATGTTTGCCACTGAAATGATGAGGGCTTATGCTGCATGTATCTTATTCGCAATGTTCTTTTTAGGCGGTTGGGAGTTTCCTTTCGAAGATTTCTTATCTTCATTGCCACTCTTAGGGGGAATCTTTGAATTAATATTCACTATAATACCGGGTTTAGTTTGGGTATTACTAAAAGCATGGTTATTATTTGCATTTTTTGTCTGGATTAGAGCATCATTACATCGTATAAGAACGGATCAAATTTTAGAATTTGGATGGCTTTATCTTCTTCCTTTATCTCTAGTAAATCTTGTAATTGCTACCTTTTTACGTCTTGAAGTTTGGACAGAATCTGGTTGGCCCATATGGGCCGCGCCTGTTCTCACAATTACTGCATTATTTTTCTTTGTAGTATACGCTATTGATGAAGATGAAGAAGCATTATCACAATCACGCCGTCCATACAGTACACAGACTTTATCTAAGGCATATCCCGGTACTCAGGAGAAATAGGAGGTGAATTAATTGAAAAATCTAGAATATAATACAGGACACCCACATGCAACACCAAATTTTCGCAATTTAGTTATTAGGCCAATGTGGATTACAATGAAAACTGCTTTACGTACCATTCCTTATATCGGGAAAGCTAAATTTCTCAAAAATGACTATCATGCACAAGAAGCAACCATGGTAGATGAATATACAATTAATAGAGTGGGTGAAAATCACCCCTCCGTTGGACAAGTATATTCTGCAGATAGGGAATCCTCTCCTGCATTACCTTTTTTGGAACGTCCAGTCACTATAATGTATCCATATGAGAGACTAGAAGATATGGAGCCATGGCTTTTCGTTCCAGGTAACTACAATGGACGTATAGGAATAGTTTGGGAGACTTGTACTGCCTGTAAAGCATGTGTCAAGGCATGTCCAAATGATTGCTTACACATGACTAGTGAAACAAGAGTCAATGTTCTTGATACTACAAATGAAGGAGATGAATGGCATGGTTATGGGGGAGAATTAGAAGCTGGTGGTTTAGCAGCCCGTGAGAAAGATAATTTTACTGAAATAGAAGAAGAGTTTGATTTAGTCCATGCACATGCACCTCCTCCTCAACAATATGATTTTGCAGAAATTATTGATATTTCAGGTGATACTGCTACCGTTAGATGGCAAGATGGCTCTGGAATTGAAGAAATCAATACTTCGCATCTAAGGCCAGCAGAACAAGATATTGTATCTGGTAGAATCGATTTGGGAAGATGTATGTTTTGCGGTTTATGTGCAGAAGCATGCCCTTTCGAATCCTTTTTCATGACAAATGAATATGATGGTATGACTGGATATACGCGTGAACAACTTTGGATGGATGCTGACCGTACACGTTTACTTCCAGCAGTTCATCAAGAGCGAGTAGATATGGAATTAGCAAAGAGGGCTCAAAAAGAAAAAATAAAGCGAGAAAAGAAAGCTGCAAAATTGGAGGCCTGATTTTGTCTATTGACTTCCAAGCAATTGTATTCGTTATTATGGCCGCACTCGCTATTTTAGGTGCTCTTGGATGTGTATTCTCTAGGAGGGTAGCACATTCTTTACTCTCTTTAATGCTCACCTTTTTTGCAGTTGCTGGTGTGTTTGTATTAGCTGGTGCTGAGATGTTGGCAGCAATACAAATCCTTGTTTATCTTGGGTCAGTAATGTTAGTCGTTCAATTTGGAGTCATGCTCACTAGACGTAAGATATTGGAGGTTGACTACTAATGAGAACAATCACTGCTTTAACTTCTTTAGGAGTATTTATTTTTGTTCTTTTACTTTTACATGAGGTAAACTCACATCCAATGTGGGATACCTCAATTTCTTCTAATTCACCAACAACTCTTGATTTTGCAGATTCTATTTTCAATCAATGGGCATTTGCTACCATCATACTTGGAACTCTTCTATCAATGGCAATGATAGGAGCGTCGTATTTAGTTAGAGATGAACGTTTAATTAACCTTGTATGGGATATTAGGGGAGAGGTAACTGATAGTTTGGAAAACATAGGTACGTTCAAAAGATTCAATCGGACTTCAAAACAAAAGGAGGAAGAATAATGATAGATCCTAGTTGGATAGTAGGCTTGGGTGTTATATTATTCGGTATTGGATTATTAGGTACATTCTATCACAAAAATGCAATCGTTGTTTTGATGTGTATAGAATTGATGCTAAATTCTGCAAATCTTAATTTTGTTGCTGGAGCAATGTATTATGGGGACGTAAATGGTTGGGTTTTTACTGCAATTGCCATAGCTATTGCTGCAGCAGAGGTTGCAATCGGATTAGCAATTCTACTATCGATGTATAGTACTCAACAAACTATTTCCTTAGAAGATGCTAATATTTTAAGAAACTGAGGTGAATTAATGGGCGAAGTAAAACACGAATATCCACTCCTATATCCTCTAATACCTATATTGTTGTTGGCACCAATTTTAAAATTATTAGGCTGGGAATCTGTAGATGCGGCATTTTTAATTGTCACAATACCATTATTGATATTCCCTACAATCTTAATAATTGGCCAAATTTATAATAAAAATCCAATATGGAAAAATAAGTGGAAAGAAGGTGGAATTTTAGCACTTGGGGCACTTACGGTATCGTTAACAATAGCACTTTGGATATTGTTTGATTATTTATATGGTAATTCCAGTTTTTCAAATCAATCTGTAGATACATGGTTTGAATGGATAACTTTTGATTTCTTACAATCTAATTATGTCATCTCCCAAGAAAGTCGGATAATAGGCATAGGCGTTTGGATAGATCAAGTTACACTGATGATATTATTTGTTGCAACATTTCTTTGTTTTTTGATTTGTTGGTTTAGTATGGGTTATATGAATACTGACCCAATCAATGAAGATCGTAACCACCGCTTTTATGCAGAATTCGTATTATTTAGTATGGGCATGTTTGGAATGGTATTGGCAGATAGCTTTCTTTGGCTTTTCATATTCTGGGAAATAATGGGACTTTGCTCTTATCTGTTAATAGGATTTTATTATTGGAAAGTTAGTGCTGCATATGCTGCAAAAAAAGCATTTCTCACAACCAGAATTGGTGATGTTTTTCTAATGATTGGTCTATTTATTCTGTATGATATTTATGGCTCATTGGACTTTGCAGTAATTTTTGATGATCCATCAACAGGTGTTTCAGGAGCATTAGTCGATTCAAATAAATTGTTTTGGGCTCTTTTACTATTGTTTGTAGGAGCAGTTGGGAAGTCTGCACAATTTCCACTTCATGTATGGCTACCAGATGCAATGGAAGGTCCTACACCTGTTTCTGCACTAATTCATGCTGCGACTATGGTAAATGCTGGATTATACTTAGTAGCCAGAATGGTCCCCTTTGTTGATATACATTATCAGGGTGTACCTGGATTAGAAAATCTTGGAATAATCATTGCATTTATAGGTGGAATAACAGCATTTATGGCCGCATTAATTGCATTTGTTCAAAATGATATTAAGAAAGTTTTAGCATATTCAACTATGAGTCAATTAGCATATATTTTTACTGGTTTAGGGGTTGCTCTTTGGTTTTACAATACTGATCATCACCATGCAGCCATGATAGCATTTGGAGCTTCTATGTTCCATTTGTTCAATCATGCAATGGCTAAAGGGATGTTATTCATGGCAAGTGGTTCTGTTATACATGAAGTTCATCATGCACACGATCACATAAGTGAAGGAAATCATAATCACAATTTTGATCCACAAGATATGCGTAACATGGGTGGTTTGGCTGCGAAGATGCCAATTACTGCAACAGCGATGATGTTTGGTTCTATGTCAATCATCGGCGTTCCTCTCATCGGTGGTTTTTGGTCTAAAGAAGGAATAATTGCTGAGACATGGAAGGCAGCAATAGAATATGAGCCAATAATGTTTGTACCCGCTATCCTCATTCTTGCAACTGCAGGTATGACAGGATTCTATATGTCTAGAATGTGGCTAATGACATTTGCAGGAGAGCCAAAAAACGATGTTGTAAATCATGTCCATGAAACAACTCCTTGGATTAGAGAACCACTTTTGATTCTTACAGCAATAACGGCAATTAGTGGTTTTGGCTTGGCTTTATTTGACATCATTCATTATCTATCATTTGACATAGATAATCTAAAAATGAAAGGATTAGTTTACACTTTAGAACATGCATTTTTACCTTCTGATATAAATACAAGAATTATAGGTTGGACAACAATCACTCTCTCTTTCATTATTGGGCCAATTATTGCTGCAAGAGTTCATGGAGGTAAACTACAAGAGGGAGAAAAGGCCATACCTACAATTAGTTGGTTAGTATCACTTTCAGGTAAATTTGGAAGCCAAGATGTAGATAATATCTCCAAATCACAATTTTCTGAGGCATTACAAAATAGATTATACTTTGATGATTTTTATGAGTATTTAATCTCAAAAACCGTCATACCATTCGCTAATTTTACTGCATGGTTTGATAGAATAATCATTGATGGCATAATTAAGCAAGTAGAATCTAAATCAGTGTCTGGATCACTAGAGGTTAGGAAAATAACCACAGGTAGTGCTAAAGATTATATTTTGATGGCAGTAGTTGGTATGATTTCGATCTTCATATTGATTTGGGGGGTGAGTTAATGAATCTTGATATTTTAACAATAATTACTCTTGTACCTATTTTTACAGGCCTTATATTAATTATTCTGCCTCAACTTTTACCTAAAGAAACTGCAGATAATCTAAAATTAATTACTCGAAACATTTCCATGGGAGTCGCATTAGCAATTTTTGCTATTTCTACAATGATTTTTATTGGAACAATAGGTAGTGTAGATTGGACTGATATTTTACACGGCGAATACGTCTTGAAGAATGAACAATTTTCTCTTATCTCTTCCATTGGCGTCCAATGGAAGGTTGGAGCAGATGCTCTTTCATTTCCGATGATTTGGCTAACATCATTATTAATTCCAATTTCTATGCTCGTAGAATGGGATGCAAAGAAAGGCCATATCTTCCATCCTCTAATATTGATTATGGAAGGGGCATTATTGGGTGTTTTCGTTTCATTAGATTTATTCATCTTTTACGTTTTCTGGGAATTGACTTTGATTCCAATGTTCCTACTGATACTGTTATGGGGTGGTGAAGATAGAAAATATGCTGCCATGAAATTCTTCATTTACACATTTACAGCAAGCGTTTTCATGCTTATAGGCATTCTAGTGATGTATTTCCACACTACTCCTATACCTGGAATTGGAAGTATGACCGGCCATCATTTTGATTTGGTCCAAATGTCTCTGCAAGATAATTTAATCCCTAATGAAGGACTTAGACACTTTGTTTGGATACTTTTACTCATAGGCTTTGCAACTAAAATGCCGAGCGTTCCTGTACATACTTGGCTTCCTGATGCACACGTTCAAGCACCAACAGCCGGATCTATGTTATTAGCAGGAGTTATGCTGAAAATGGGTGCTTATGGTTTTCTTAGAATTGCAGTAACAATCTTCCCAGAATCTACTATAATTTTTATGCCACTATTAGTCTTCTTAGGGATGGCAAGTCTAGTTTATGGAGCATGGGTGTGCATGGGTCAAACAAATCTCAAGAGAATGGTTGCATATTCTTCGGTTTCGCACATGGGATTAATTTTCCTTGGTATAGCGACAATGCAACCTCTTGGTATCGCAGGCGCATTATTTATGATGTTTGCACATGGAGTAATCAGTCCACTACTCTTCGCAGTTGCAGGGGCCTTCAAACACCATTATCATACACTAGAGATTGGTTCAATGAGAGGGATAGCACATCACTCTCCATATCTTTCTGGCCATATGATGTTGGGTTGGATGGCTAGCTTAGGACTTCCTTTAATGGCAGGCTTCGTCGCTGAAGTTGCAATATTAATAGCATTCTGGATGTCTTTTGGATGGTTAGTTATGCTACCTGCATTAACATTAATCATTACTGCAACATATTATCTAACGTCCATGCAGCGTACGATTTTCGAATCCGACGACCCTCATCAAGGAATATTGCCCGCTTCTCTTAATGGTGATGAACCTCGTGATGTGACCTGGAATGAAAATACAGGTATGTTCATATTAGGAATTTTTACTATTATTTTCGGTATTTTCCCATTTATTTTCTGGGACATGATGTCTGTATGGAGTACTGGATTTATGTCTGATATAATGATTAGTGCTATGGAAAATACTGACGCTTGGAGTCCAAGTATAGATTGGATATTGGAGGTATTCAAATGAATTCTTTAAGTGATATTTCTTTGGAATTATTATTACCTGAGGCAATGATGATTGTTGGTATATTAGCTATGATAATAATTCCCAATTTGGGCGATGCGAAGATTAGAATACCTCTTACCAATACTTCTGTACCAGTATTTTTTGGAGGCACAAGATTCGCCCAAGTAAACAATCCATTTATTCCAAGCGTAGTTGCAATGATTACCTTTACTGCATCATTCTTTATGTCGTTGATTATGCTTGAAGCAGAAACTAATGGTAACATAGGCGAAGTAATGGAGATAAATCAATTCACTAACTTATTTTCATTAATTTTTACCTCCGCCCTACTCATAACATCTATAGCTACCTTTTACAGGATGCCTCCTCATAAAAATCCTGAAATACCTAAGAATACAGATTCTGAATCTTCTACAGGTACTAAAATAAAAATATTAATGAATAATCGACGTCAGGTTGACTTTTACATCCTTTTAATGATGGTTGGATTAGGCATGTGTCTTATGTCTAAATCTACACATTTATTCTTACTTTTCGTCTGTCTAGAATTAGCGTCATTATCTTCATATGTCCTTGTAGGCTTTTATAAGGAAAGTGATATAGGTGGAGAGGCAGGTACAAAATATTTTATTGTTGGCTCAGTTGCTTCTGCTGTAGGAATATATGGAATGTCTTTACTCTATTTGTGGAATGGAAATCTGCAAATAGATTCTCTAACATCTTCATGGGCGACTATGGAAAGTCTTGATCCATTTGCCGGTATTGGCATCGGTTTGATGCTTGTTGCTTTCGGCTTCAAAGTTGGTGCAGCACCCTTCCACCTGGCGACTCCTGATGCATACTCTGGAGCCTCTTCTCCTATCGCAGGATTACTTGCAACTGCATCTAAAGCAATGGGTTTTGTAGCTATAATGAAAATATTACTCATTATTACATCTTCAGAAGAGGGAATAGAAACATATTGGATGGTTGCAATTGCATTAATGTCTGTAATTACAATGACATGGGGTAATTTTGCTGCTTTAAGTAGTGAAAACCCAAAAAGGATGCTGGCCTATTCTAGTGTTGCTCATGCAGGATACATGCTTGCTGCAATTGCTGCGATTGGAAGCGGACTGGGGGACATAGACTCAAATATTCTGATAGTTACTGCTGTAATTTTCCATCTGACGATTCTAATTTTATTTAAATTTGGAGCATTCCTAGTTCTTACAATACTTGAGAATGAAGGATTAAGTCATAATATGGATGGTTTGAAGGGATTAGCAAAGAGAGATCCTGTGATAGCCGTTTCTATGTTTATATTCATGCTTTCTCTTGCAGGGATACCTCCTCTGTCTGGATTCTTATCTAAATTATTAATGATTAACGGAATAGTAAATGTATCCGCAGGTACCGGTAGTTTATCCTCTGCAACGATATTGACATGGATAACTAGTGTTAATATTATATTTTGGTTAGCCCTTTCAATAGTAATCAATAGCGCAGTTTCATTATTTTACTATTTGAGGATAGGTTTGATAATGTTCTTTGAAGAACCGGTAATTGAAGAACCTCCAGCAAAATCGATATATCTGAGAATTATTATAATTATTTGCGCTACTTTTACTATCTTATTAGGTATAGGTCCGTTATCGGAATATTTACTCGAAATAGCCAATGAAGCTGCTCAATCTTTACTCTAACTTAGGGAATTGATGCTCAAGTTCACATAGGAGTCTATCAACCGAAGCATATGGCACGTAGGGAAGAGAAGGTCGATGCAGAGCTTCTTGCACGTCTAGAATCCGGTTCTGGAGATAGAATTAGGGTTCCCTTACCTAATAGAAAAGTGAATGAGATGTTTGCAATAGCAGACATGATTCTTGGAGGTAGAAGAGTACGTTCCATATGCGAAGATGGACAAACTCGTCTTGCTAGAATTCCTGGAAAGATGCGAAGAAGACAATGGGTAAGAGAAGGGGATTTGATAACTTTACAACCTTGGGAATTTCAAGATGAGAAGGCCAATGTTTGCATGCGTTATACGAAAACGCAATCACTTTATCTATCAAGAAAAGGTGTATTGCCAGAAATTGTTGATTTGTTTGGGATGTCTGAAGATTCACACTTGAAAACAGAAGAAGATATCGAAATTAATGAACAAGAAGAAACCAATATTGAAATAACTACAGAGCCGGAAATCAACAAAGAACCTCATAATAATCCTCCATCCGTTGAAAATGATGCTGACGATGACATTGATTCGTTCTTCGGGTGAAAAAATGGAAGATGACAAAGAGTGGGACTTAGAGCCTGACTTTGATTCTCTAATGAAGAGTGAAAAAAAACATGAGTGGATTTCTGAGCCCAGATTTAAGAAATTATTTGATGAAATTGAACATAGTATACAGGGTGTAATGGGAAAAGGTCGGTATGAATGGGTAGACAGAAGGGTTTTCGATCAAGTATTTGATAGTTCAACTCTTCTGGCAATACATAAATTGATGCAAAAAGGAGACATTGATACCATTGAATACCCTATAGCAAGAGGTAAAGAGGCACATGTTTTCTATGCAACTAGTAATAATGGTCCTGTTGCTGTAAAAATATTTCACACTACCAATGCTGTTTTCAAAAGTCTTACAAAATATATTGATGGTGACCCAAGATTTGGTGGACTTTCTAGACGTCACAGAGAATTGGTAAATATTTGGGTGCGTAAAGAATATAGAAATTTAAAGCGAATGAGGGCTAATGGGATAAGAGTTCCACAACCAATTTCTCATTTCAAGAATGTGTTAATAATGGAATTTATAGGCAAAGAACAAGCAAGTCCGAGATTGAGAGATGTAGAAATAGAAAACCCCTTAGAAATATTTTCAAAACTTTTAGATATAATAGCTATTAATTGGCAATCTTGTAATTTGGTTCATGCAGATTTTAGTGAATATAATATATTAATCAAAAATAAAGAAATCTGGGTTATTGATGTTGGACAGGCCGTTACCAATCAACATCCCAATGCTGAAGAATTTTTAATTAGAGATATTACTAGACTAGTAGAGTGGATTAATCGTAAAGGTTTCGAGATTAATCTTACCGATTGTTTGGTAAGAGTTTTAGATGAACCTGTGCCAAAATTAAAACCTCTCCCGGGTGGAGATTAAAGTATATGACTTCATGACACGTTTCATGGAGCACCTAGCACGCATACCAAAAGATCGTATCGGAGTTCTCATCGGAAAGGGAGGAGAAACACGTAAATTGATAGAAAAGGCAAGTGGAGGTTCTTTACAAATAGATTCCCAATCTGGCGAAGTTAACATAAAATGGGACTCAGAAACAGTAGATCCTATAATACGCATGAAAATGCCAGATTTAATTATGTCAATAGGGAGAGGTTTAGCACCAAAAAGAGCATTACAACTACTAAATGACGATATCTTCCTAAGGATGTATGATATTAGAGAATGGGTAGGCCGTCAACCAAATCAAATTCGTAGGATGAGAAGTAGATTAATTGGCACAAATGGCAGAATAAGGAGTTTAATTGAAGAATTATCAGGTTGTGAAATATCAATTTATGGCTCAACAGTTTTGATAATAGGTGATGATGAAAGTTTGTTAATTGCCGGACCAGCCATTGAAGGGATATTGAGAGGTTCTGAGCATGGGACTGTTTTGTACGGACTTGAACAAGATAGGAGAAAACAACGCTTACATTCCCGAAGTCTTGAATCATATCAAGATAAAATTGATCAGCCAAAATCAGGTTTCGAAGCATTAGTTCCTGGTTTAGCCAGTGCTCGAAGAAAGGCTGCTAGAAAATTTAAAAATACTCCAATTAATATTGAAGACCAAAATGAAATTAATGAAATGTTAGAGCTTGCCGAAGACGAACAAATAGTGTATGAAGAAGAGTAATGAAACCGCCACACCTAAGCACAGTAGTCTCTTCGCCGGTACAATGTCTAATCATTTAGAAGAGTTATACGATTATGAAAGATGGGCTATAAATATAATTTTAGCATCCTTTATACTACTTTTTTCTGGTCTATTTCTTTCATTTTTAGATATCGAAAATCCTCTAACTGAGTTTATCTATGACTATTATTTAGATCCAATAATTGCCGAGGAAACATCAGATGCAGGATATAATACAGTAAATACATTGACTTATGCCTTTATTCTAGCTATGTTTGTTGTTTCATTGGCTGCATTATTGAGGTTTTTAGGCATCGATTCAAGTGACTATTCATTAATAGCATTATTTCCTTATGTATTTTGGGCCGTTTTTGGTGAAGTTGTCGAAGATGCACAAATGTTTGATTCTAATTTAGCACCATTTTTTGTTAGTCCGGGAATTCATTTTCAAACCGCTTTTTGGGTCATAACTGCTGGTTCGATAGCTTACATTCTCCAGAAAAAATCCAAAAGTGAGAAAAAATTAGAAAGAGAAATAGAACTATTATCTAGTTTACTAATTCTCTTACAATTTTTTATATATGTTTCTTCAATTTCAAACAGTGATAAAGTTACTAGCCAAGGAATAGATTTATCACTTTTACTTATAATTGGAATTGTCGCCATTTTTGTGCCCCAACTACTAAATAAATCTTTGAAAATTTTTACTCCAATTCAGAGATTAGTTTATTCAGTGGGGCTAGGGGGTTCTTTGATTTTCATTGGTGCACTTTCATCTTATGCAACTCACGTTTCTAGTGATCAACTTGTTTTCTGGCCGGTAATTGTTGTGATTGGAGTACCATCTCTTCTTGCATACTATATGTATATTGTTGGTTCTCCCGCAGTAGATGAACTTTCCTCTAATGGATTGATTGCTGGTATATTGCCGGGTTCAATGACGGAAGAAGATTATTTAGCCTTAGTTTCACCAGAGAAAGATCTCATTGAATCTTTACGTAAGAAAGCAATAGGTGCTTCTCCTGTAGTCTTTTTAGCCGTATCAGGTCAATTACTTGATGGTTTAGCTACATGGATTGGCATTGATTATTTTAATTATAAAGAAAAGCATGTATTTTCAGCATGGATTATCGAACAATTCAATACAGCTGCAGGTTTTGTCGTAATCAAGTTAGGATTAGGATTATTGATTTGGTATTTCTTTACTATTTCCAACTTTGAGAATAGACAGCAGCATTTACGATTGTTAATTGGATTGGCTATGTTGGTTGTAGGTATGGCCCCGGGCCTTAGAGATGTTTTCCGACTTGCTTTAGGAGTTTAATTATTTAATTTTTAAATATTAAACAATTCAATTGAATACTTGGAGGCCATCTCGAGAGTTGAGTGCTATGGAGAGGCTACCCACGCGCATTGATTCCGGAAGTCAAGAATTTATTCGCTGTCAAGAAAAAAATGTCGCCTTAGTAGATGATTTAAAGGAAAAGTTAGCTAAAGTAAAACTCGGAGGGGGGGAGAAATACGTTGAACGCCATCGTAACCGAAATAAAAAATTGGCAAGAGAACGAATTTCAGATATTTGTGACCCCGGAACTCCTTTTCTAGAATTATCTCCATTAGCAGCAATTGACTGTTATGACGGCAGCGCGCATTCTGCTGGGATTGTTACCGGGATAGGAGTAGTTCATGGTAAACAATGTATGTTTGTTGCAAATGATGCGACTGTAAAAGGAGGGTCATATTATCCTTTAACTGTTAAAAAACATATCAGAGCACAGGAAATAGCAGAAGAAAATAATTTACCTTGTATTTATTTGGTCGATTCTGGAGGGGCTTTCCTCCCTCTTCAAGACGAAGTATTCCCTGATAAATTACATTTTGGACGAATATTTAGAAATCAAGCAATACTTTCCAGTAAAGGAATTCCACAGGTAGCAGCTGTTCTTGGATCTTGCACTGCAGGAGGGGCATACATACCTGCAATGTCTGATGAGTCAATTATAGTCAAGGGAAATGGTACAATTTTTCTTGCCGGCCCTCCATTAGTGAAATCTGCTACTGGTGAAGAAGTAACTGCTGAAGAATTAGGGGGCGCCGATGTTCACACTAGAGATTCAGGTGTCGCAGATCACTTTGCCAATGATGAACCAGAAGCATTACATATGGTAAGAAATATTGTAGAAAACCTCAATGTAAAACCAAAATATAGGCTTGAAACCGGAATTGTAGAAGATCCAATATATGATGCTGATGAGCTAATGGGAATTATACCAATAGATAATAGAACTACTTATGATGTTAGAGAAATAATTTCAAGAATTGTCGATGGTTCTAGGTTTCATGAATTTAAAAACAGATATGGCCCTACTTTAGTTTGCGGATTCGCAAAGATTCATGGCTATCCTGTTGGAATTGTAGCAAACAATGGAATTTTATTTTCTGAATCTTCATTAAAGGGAGCGCATTTTGTGGAATTATGTGGTCAAAGAGGAATACCTTTGATCTTTTTACAAAATATTACTGGATTTATGGTGGGGAAAGATGCTGAATCAGGTGGAATAGCCAAGGATGGGGCAAAATTAGTTACCGCAGTGTCTTGTGTACCTGTTCCTAAATTTACAGTGGTCATTGGAGGTTCTCATGGTGCTGGTAACTATGGAATGTGTGGACGCGCCTTCGACCCAAGATTTTTATTCATGTGGCCGAATTCACGTATTTCGGTCATGGGAGGCCCTCAGGCTGCAGATGTATTGACTACTGTAAAACAAGATCAAAGAGAAAGAGAAGGTCAAATACCCATGATTGGAAATTCTCTTAATGAATTTCGTGATCCAATACTTAAAAAATATGAAAAAGAAGGATCTCCATACTATTCAACATCTAGAATTTGGGATGACGGCGTCATAGATCCTAGAGATACACGTGATATTTTGGGCTTATGTATTTCCGCTTCTTTAAACGCTCCTATGCCAGAACAAAAATATGGTGTATTCAGGATGTGATGATTTGAAAATAACCGATAATAAACCACAGACAAACTATTGTAATATAGCCATTGAAGATTCTATAGCGACAATTACCTTAAATCGTAAGGAAGTATATAATGCACTTAATGCAGATTTAATCAATGAATTAATACAATTATTAATTTGGACTAAGGAACGTTCAGTAGGTGAAAATAACGATTTACTCGATTCTAATGGTGATAAATATCTCAGAATTTTAGTGGTTAAATCTGTTGGTAAGCATTTTTGTGCTGGAGCCGATATTAATATGATGCGCGAAGCAGGATCAAAAACAGCAGAGGAGAATAGACAAGATTCTACACGTCTTGACCAGTTATTTTATTCTCTTTGGTCACATCCTTGTTTTACTGTAGGGCTAATCCAAGGAGTAGCACTGGGAGGTGGAGCAGGTTTAATTGCCTGTTTAGATCACATAATCATGGAATCAAAATCCCAGTTAGCCCTTTCTGAAGCAAAATTAGGAATATTGCCAGCAGTAATAGGGCCATATGTATACCGTAAAATAGGAAGTGCTCAATTTCGTAGATTATCTATGTTAGCCAGCAGAGTTAGTGCTGAAGAAGCATTAAGAATAGGCTTTGCCAACGAAATTGTTGACACTAGTGAAGATTTTCACTCCTCCTTAGAAAAAATAATCATTGAAGTATTGAGTACAGGGCCTATGGCCATTTCAGAAGCCAAAAAATTAACTTTGATTTTCGATCGTTGGAACGATGATGATTCTAAACTTCGACAATTTACTCTAGATGAGACTAGTAAGATGCGCGGTTCCAAGGAAGGACAAGAAGGATTATCTTCCTTTATTGAAAGAAGAAAACCGAATTGGTTAAGTAAAGAATGAGGAATTACAATGTTTCCTGACTGGATGAAAGATGCACCAAAACCGTATTCTTCTGTATTAGTTGCAAATAGAGGAGAAATTGCNGTAAGAATACTCCAGTCTGCTAGAGAATTAGGACTCAAAGGAATTTCAATTTATTCTGATTCTGACGAGAATTCATTACATGTAGAGATTTCTGAAGAGGCAGTATATCTGCCTGGGGAACTTTTATCTGAAACTTATCTAAGCATAGATGCAATAATTAACGCGGCAAAAATTTCTGGTGCTGAAGCAATTCATCCAGGTTATGGATTTCTCTCTGAACGTTCTGATTTTGCAAAAGCTGTAGTTGATGCTAATCTAATATGGATAGGGCCAAGCCCAAAATCAATAGAAATTATGGGAGATAAAATATCTGCTCGTAATAAAATGATAGATTCTGGTGTACCAATAATACCCGGAGAAGAAATTTTTATTGGAAAAAATGAGGATTATATCGGTCCATTGGCTGCAGCAGCTGCAAGAGTGGGATATCCTTTGTTGCTCAAAGCAAGTGCTGGAGGGGGAGGAAAAGGTATGCGTGCAGTCTATGAACCAAAAAACCTCAAATCGCAATACGAAGCTGCATCAAGAGAAGCATCAACTGCATTTGGAGATGGTACTGTGTATGTAGAGAGGCTACTTACAAAGGCAAGACACATAGAGATACAAATTCTGTGCGATGAAAGGGGAAATTCTATTCACCTAAATGAAAGAGATTGCTCTTTACAACGTCGACATCAAAAGGTGATTGAAGAAGCACCCTCTCCTGCTTTGTCCGATGAAATTAGGCAGTCAATGGGAGAATCAGCATTAAAGGCTGCTAATTCAGTAAATTATGTCGGAGCAGGAACTGTTGAATTTTTACTATCTTCCAAAGGACAATTCTTTTTTCTGGAAATGAATACAAGAATACAAGTCGAGCACCCAATTACGGAGTTAATTACTGGAATAGATATAGTTCAGAAACAATTTGAGATAGCAGCTGGAATTGAATTGAATTTAAGTCAAGAAGATATTGGCATTAACGGACATTCAATAGAAGCCCGAATTTATGCTGAAAACCCCTCAAATGGATTTTTACCCGCAACAGGCATACTTTCAAAATGGAAATTCCCAAATGGACCAGGTATAAGATTAGATTCAGGATTTCGTGAAGGTGATGAGATAACTATTGATTTCGATCCAATGCTAGCTAAATTAATTGTACATGCTCCAAATCGAGAAACGGCTTTGAGAAAACTAGATACAGCAATCTCTGATTTTGTAATATTGGGAGTAATGACAAATTTGGGATTTTTGAGAGATGTTATAAAACAAGATGCATTTTTCAAAGGACAAATAACTACTGACTACTTAGAAAATGCCCCTGAATCATTATTTATCTCTGCTGATATTAATCCTACTCATTTAATTGCAATAGCATCAGCTGCAGAAAGATTGGGGATAAATAGACAGTTGCCAGGACAATTGAATGGTGAGATGCTGGATGATTATAGTGGACATATCGGAGATCCATTTAGAACATTATCGAGAATATTTCCTTGAGGTTAAAATATGGAATGGAGCATAGG
>QQRX01000029.1:0-2314 GCA_003602595.1 Candidatus Poseidoniales archaeon
GTTTTAGAAAGAGGGCCCTATTTCTCGTTAGAAGTTGAAGAGGCATTTATTGAAGTAGATACTTCAGACATTTGGGAAACAGGCCCTGAAACTTCTTCAGTGCATCTTTCTTATTGGTTACCAAATAATACATTGGAAGGCAACAAAGTTCCTGTAATTGCCATAATAAGTCCATACTTTTCATATGGTCTTCAGGGAGATGAATCAACACCAACAAATATTGTTAGCGCGGGAAGGGGTGAATTTATTTTTGAAAATTTTGTCCCCCATGGGTATGCGTTCGCACAAGTCTCGGTTTTTGGAACTGAACTTTCTAGTGGATGCTTTGACTACCGCGGTGCAGGTGAGGGTTTAGGAATACATCATGCAGTGGAATGGCTCGGTACACAGAATTGGTCCAATGGCAATGTCGGTCTTTATGGTAAATCCTATGAAGGCGCCACACAATGGGAAGCAGCAGCCTTGGCAAGCCCTCATCTAAAGACAATAGTTCCTATTTCTGGCACAACTGCGTTACACCCTTTACTTTACAAAAATGGAAGTGCAGAAGCTAGAAGCCAAGTGATGCATATGAATTATTTTTCCAGTACTGTAGATTATGATGAAGATGATTTAGATAATGTATGCCCTGACATAATCGAGGGTCTTTTTGCTGGTCCAATCACATATGGAGCTGGAGAATTAGATCCATACATGTCTAATTACTATGATGAACGAAGCCACATAGATAAAGCCTTTCAGAACTGGAACGGAAGCGTATATTGGGTACATGGCCTTCAAGATTGGAATGTAGACCCGCATCAAGTATTTGGTGGCCCAATAGGATTCAATTGGTATCAAGACTATATCGACGCTGGCTATGAAATACGTGGTATTTTTGGTCAATGGGAACATAACTATCCAGATCAATGGACTAAACATAATGCACAGGAAAGTGGCTATGGAGGAGAGGCAATAGAAAATATGACAAGATGGGACTGGGCACAGGACTTATTTGAGTGGTATGAATATTATCTAAAAGAAGAAGGACCAAAGCCAGATTTTTTCGTTCAAGTACAACGAAATGATGGACAATGGAGAATCGAAGATACTTGGCCACCTAAAGATATTGATTGGATTAACTATCCACTTTCTCAATGTTCCATCTCGGGTGCGTTTATCGGAGGAGGGGCTCCAGTCGTTGGAGGAGGACAGTCAGCAGAAATTACCTGTCCGGCATTATCTGAAACAAACAATGTCTTAATTTCCGGGCTTATAAGATTGCATTTAGAAGCGATTGCTTCTTTTGATGGTGGGCAAGTTTTTGCTGAATTGCAAGATATAGAAACTGGATTAAGACTGGGCCATGCTACAATGGATATTCGATATCATGCTGGAGGTAATGATCCACAAACAGTCATTCCAAATCAACAACTGACAATGATGATGGAATTTCAAGCAATAGATGCAATATTACCTGCCGGACATGGCCTAAAAATAGTATTTACAGATACTGGTGAAGATTATTTGGCGCCAGCATGTGGTATTGCTTGCATTGTTCATATCCTCCCTTCATCTTCAACCATGTATTTTCCTGAAATAGTGCGCAATGGCAGCAATATTCTTCATACATATCAAAATTTAGAAGCGGCAAACAATTAGGTTTTTAATCATTTATTAGTAGTATTGATGGGTCACCATCGTTTCGAAAGCATATGGCACTACCGCGCCGCGCAATGGAACAGATGGGTTTTGCGATTTGCTGTTTGATGTGCGATGCTGAAGATATTGTAGGAACAGAACGGTGTAGGAATTGTATCAACAACCACGCTAAAAGTAGAGAAAGACTAAACCTAGGGCCGCCTAAAACCAAAGCCGACCGACTAGCTCGCGAATTTATCACAATGATAACACAACCTTCCAAGTATATCGATGACTCTGAACACGGCGAATCAATGATATATTATGCATCCTTAATAGATAAACACAATGGAATTTCTCCTGCTAAAACAGCCGAAGAAATTGAGAGAAGATTCAAAGAATTGAAATCAAAAAAAGATAAATCAATAATCAGAGATATTGCCAATCAGAACAAATGGAATGACAATCCACCTGATTTTTTTGAGAGAGAAGAATTGTTACAACTTATTACAAACGATATGACCAAAGAAGATACAAAATGGGATGAGTTATTATCAGATGTTGGTAAATTATTGAAAGAAGAGGATAATTAACGACGGGTTGATAGGAGTTTGTAGGGTGAAGAGTATATGCCAGCAGAACGAGACCCTCGAGCCTGGTGGCTTGATGACGATCCTTTTGACAAAAAAAAATC
>QQRX01000029.1:2378-21193 GCA_003602595.1 Candidatus Poseidoniales archaeon
CAAGATATCTTGAATGATTACTTCGGTGCCCAAGAGAGATACACCATTCCAATTCACAAAGGCTCAATATGGCATTTTTCTAAAATTGAAACTCAACACTTAACCCAAGCAACATTGGCATTCACTCTTGCTTTAGCATTTATGGGAAGTAGGGGAATTTTCGGAGCGATGAACAGTCCAAATATTTTCATATATTCGGGTGTGCTATATTTTATTTCATTAACTCCTGCATTTTTATTACATGAAATTGCACACAAAGTTGTTGCAAGAAAGTATGGATGCTGGGCCGAATTTAGAGCCAACCCCGCAGGACTAAGATTCGGGGTAATTTTAGCCGCTATTCTTGGCATCGTATTCATGGCACCAGGCGCCGTTATGGTTGCGGGGAGGACAACAAAAACACAGTTTGGACGTATCGCATTAGCCGGACCAGTGACAAACATATTTCTTTGGTGTTTTGGAATATTTATTGCCTTCTTATTGGGAGGATTCAACTCACATTTAGATCAAATAATAAAAACATGGCTGTGGGGTAATTCTATTTTAGCAGCCTTCAATATGCTACCATTTGGTCCATTGGATGGAAAGAAAATAAAAACATGGTCGGAAGTTACATTTTATGTCTGGTTCACAATCTGCGTTGCAGCTATTTGGATAACAATAAATTATGCCAACAAGATTCTAGCGTTCTGAAAATTTAATTTAAAGCATTTAATACAGGACTTTCATCACAATGGAAAAACGTTAGGAGTGACCACCATGTTATCATATCTAAACTATTTACTAAATTTGCAACACCTGTATTCTCATCACCATATTCTTTACCCATAGTGTCCATCCACTCTTCCATTTCGTCTAATGTGTCACATGTTTGATGATAACACCAATAACCATCAACCAAACCTCCGAAACCAACGGTAACCGTTCCCAAATTATCTTGGAAACTTGCATGGTCACTTCTAGCAGTAGTATCTTCATAAACTATAATTTCGGGTCTATCCATATCTAACCAAACATTTGTTTTCCAGGTCTCTTCACTATAATTTAGGCCAACCAATGTTCCCATTTGCTCCTCCAACCCAAGAGCGTCAGACCCAATCCAGTTAGATAGCCCTACCATTCCTGGTTGATCCAATTTATCATGATTAGGACCAGGTCCGATATAAACTCTCATTGGCCATACCTCCTCATCTTTCGGGTAACCCTCTTCGTCAATTGCAGGATCAGGATCTCCATGAGGAGCGCCGCCTCCACCAGGCCAATTTACTCCTGCCATGTCTAAATTGATATAATTAGTAATTACTACATCTGGATTATCTTCTTTTACATAATAGTCTGTCCAATAATCAGACCCTCTTTTTCCGCCCTCTTCTCCAGACCATAGACAGAAAACCATCGTTCTTCTACTTTCAAATTCTGTTAGAGCCTTCGCCGTTTCCATAACCATTGCAGTTCCAGCAGAATTATCATATGCACCAACTCTTGTTCCATATGTACGCTGTCCTGTAATATGAGGATCTAATAATACAGCATTTGCTGGAGGCGCAACATCAAAATGTGCTCCAAAAACTAACCATTCATTTCTTACTTCTGAACCCCATTTATAGGCACAAACATTGTACGACTCAGGATTTTGATTACCAAATATATCCGTAAATTCGAAACGATGAGCTATTACTTCTAATCCAAAGGATGTAAATTCATCAATTAGATACATTGCTGCATCTTCATATGCAGGATTTCCTTGCCCTGCCCACCTATCATAATACCCAACTTTACCATCAACAATGTCAAAGGAATCTGTTGGATCGGTTATTATGTATAATCGGTCATATACATTTTTGCCATGAACTAGCCCACTAGAATGGTAACCTCCTTCTGGAACGCCAACGCTCATCGCCCGCTCAATTAATATCGATTTAGAAATTACAGGACCTCCAGTAATAACACTATTATTTACTGAATCATATGAATTATTATTATCCGCAGAAATCCTTTGAATACCATTACCAATCCCATTTTCAGCTCCGCCTCTGATTAGCCAAGAATTCCAAGACTCGTCTTGACTTCTTATTGGCCAATATTCTCTATTTTTTTCTCCAATAAAAAATGTCATTGAATCGGTCCTAGGAGGGAGTAGGATTGATAATTCCATAGAATCTCCTTCTGATAAATCAATTACTGTAGAATTTTGCACATATCCGGTAATCTTATCTTGTATAAGATATGGTATATAGATTGACATAGCAGATTTAGATCGAAACTCGATATTTTGAAAAAAACCACTCTGACCATCTCCACCAGAGTTTACGTTAATTACAAGCTTGTCAGCACTCAATTTTCCATCATCGGGCTCTAAACACCCACTCAAAGGAGCACATAGTATCGTCATTACAATTAGGAAAGCAATACTAGGTTTAGATGATTTCATCGACGATATCATTCAACCACTTACTCTTTTTTTGATGGTAATATTACAATTTGAAACGTTAATCACTTCTATCTCTGGATCTGTGTTGACTGGTATGTATTTGTTTTTACTAGCTTCAGCTTCAATTAATTTAATTTCAGCCTCTCTTCGCTTCTTCTTCTTTTTCTTCATTCTAACCCTAATTCTCCAAGCAATGAATAAAAATTGAATTAAAATATAAGGCAATAGTTGTATTAAAACCCATTGCCAACCTATTACTAAATTAAAACTTAAACTATCATCAACATCCGATGAAGTTCTGTAGTTAATTATCTGTCTACCATCACTATCGGTAATTATTACTATTTCACTCTGTGTAGTAACAGGGTCATCAATATAAATTCCCAAGGGTAATTTTAATGATAAATCAATCGGTATTCCTATAGATTGACTACTAGGAACATTCGTTGACAAATCGTTTAGAACCACACCATCCGCCATACTAGCTGCAGCGAATAGTGCCATTGTTCCGGTTAAACTATCCATTGCACCTATCATTGTATTCATTATAGGATTAACTAGAGTATTAGATAATCTAGGTGCATCAATATTAATTCGTAAATCTTCTGTTTCTCCTCCATTGATTATTTCAAAAATTTCGCCCCAACTATTACCAACTCCAATAGTGGTTCTGACCTTTGGTATGCTAATCGCCAAATTAATAGATTCAGAATCTCCAATCGTATTATCATTATCAACCAAACCAGTTAAAGTTGTATTTATTTCAAATCCATCTAGATTAATATTTCCTATTACTGAATTGGAACTTAGTTCTGATTTGATCAGACTGGTGACGCTTTCACCGAATTTATTAGTAAAAGTAGACAAACCATCAGTTGAGAATTCAAGTGTCTGATCCTTTTTACAAATATCTATTGCTGGATTATCACAAATCGAAAAAGAGGTAGAATACGGCTCATCTCCTCTATCGGCAATGTCTAAAATTAATTTTAAAAGATCTACAGGAAGAACTGGTAGTGAAAGCGATGTCTCTTCACTTTGCATAGAATCTAATACAGATGCTGGTACTTCAATCCTGTGAACTGCTAAATCAATATTTAAGCTAAATTCAATGACTATTCCTTTTTGTAGTTCAGAAAATGAATATTCTGAAATATCTAAACTCACATCAGACCTTTGACATGATTTCTCTGTTGATTTACAAAACACATCCTCGCTGTTATCGTCACAGGCAATAGGTCCGGAATAACACAAGGCATGATTCCAATCAAAAGAACTTGAACCAGTAAGGCCAAATTCGCCAACATGCTGACCATTTAAGTTGTGTGACAATATTATCGATGACTCTCCATTAGTATTTTGAGCCCACGATGGAAGTATTAATTGTAAATTAATTTCGCTATTTTCAATACCTTCAGGCTTCATAGCACTTAGAAAACTAGGGTCGAGAACAGTTTCAAAAGACATTCCACTATTGACTATTTTTTCTAAATCATCCTGATTTATTCCACTAAGGAATGTCAAATCACCTAATTTATCACCAATCAAATCACCCAACCCTAACTGGAACGGCTGACTTACACTTCGTAAAAACACAGGATGAGTATTTCCCATCGCACCTCCACCATCCATACAATAGTATCCACCTGATTCACCACAATCTACCATTGTATGTACATAATTCAAACCTCCTTGCCCTAGTCTCGGATCACCAGAACCATCTAAAATCCATTCAAAATTACCCATCTGCACCGTTAATCCAGGTATGTTACTTGACAACGAATCTCCAACACTGCTTATTGGGAAATTATTAGATATTGTATCCAAATTCACCAGTCCATTATGATGGGCCATTCTAATCCCATCAGAAGTTACAACGGGCAGAGACCCCTTTCCAGCAGGGATTATATTCAACCCTTCTACAGAAGAAGTTTCGATATGATTTATTTGTGCTACCAAATCAATAGTCGCTGCATTTTCATCTGATAAATCCAAAATCACATTAAAATTCATTCCCAAATCATTTTGATTTAAAGTAAAAGAGTCAGTAGTTGCATTATTTCTAAAACCCAAGGTAAATTCTAATTCATCAGAATGACTCGAAGCCAAATTTCGATTATCTATTTCCCATTTTCCGGAATTATAAGGAAAATCACCACCGTTTGATATTTTTTCACTAACTGCTCCTCCCGTCGATAATACTGTTGCATAATCGGGAGGCTCTACATAATACGTACTTTTATGGCCAGATTCTATCGATATGGGGAACTCTGTTTTAACCGAACCGCCCATAATCAACAAGGCCTTATATGCACTTTCTAGATCCAAATCAGGATTAGAATTTAAATTAAATTTGTCTGGCGAGATGCTAATATCAACAATAGTTTGAACACATATAGGTGGAGAGTACGCATTCCCATCATCATCAGATTCCCTATCTGTTTCACAATCTACATCTCCACCTTCATTAGTTACTTGACTAACATAATTTGTTGAAGGTGTAGATGCACTACCTAATGAGCCAAGAAGAGAACTTATGCTACCATTAATTCCGCTCATTAGTTTACTATATACCGGTTCTGAGCCAGGATTACCATCCCACGGCTCATCCCATGAATTACGAATAACATCAGCAGGAATACCATCTCCTGCAAATATACCATCATTTTGGAGTGCAGTATTGGCGGTAGTTCCAGAAAAACCTAATGGGGCTCTATCATATTCATAGATTGCCCAGGTCGCACTCAATTGCATCGTTCCAGTATCCACCATTGTTAATGAGTAAATTCCCTCTATCCAAGATTCTTGGGTAGATTCATCATCAGAATCATCTACCTCGTCACAAAAACCAGCATTTAATTCTGAGCAAATTTGCAAATTATCTGTATCAGATACTACTTCTCCATTTGCAATTGGAAACAACAATTGAATCAAGAATACAATTGTAATAATTAAGGCCAATTTACTCTTTGTTTTCTTAGGATTACCACGAGTAGATTTTGATGCTACCCGCACAACCATATCCAATGACTCTAAAGAGTCATTAATCTATCATTCGGTACTAGGATTCATTTATTGATAATTTCTTAAATATTAGTTATTATTTTATCATCTAACGGAGAGACTTCAAGCACCTATACTTCTTCGAGAAGAATATGCCGAGTTGGCTAATATCAAATGCCCCACAAACATTTGACGAAATATCAATTCCAAAGAACGTGTGTAAGAAACTTAAAGCAGCCAGCCTTTCACTAAATCCCCCTCATCTTTTAATCACCGGTCCAGCTGGGGTTGGCAAAACAATTTCTTGGAAATTATATGCTAGGCAAATATTGGGCCCAGGATGGAAATCAACAACTCATGTTTTACAATGCAGAGATTTGGTAAGGCAAAGGGGTGCAATGGGAAAATTTGAAGAGTTTTTGAAACCAGGAGGGAACTCTTCAGATACATTAGCGGGTATGCTAAGCCTTGATTCCTTTGATAGGGAGATGATAAAAAAATTAGAGGGGGATGTCCCTCCAGCAGGAAAAGAAATAGAAGCGAACCAAAACCCAATTAGTAGACTTATTATTCTTGAGGATGCTGATTATTTGGGACACATAAGACAATCATATTTACGTAGAATGATGGAAACAGTTGGCAACGCTTCTAGGTTTATTTTAGTCACTAGAGCACCCTCTAGGATAATAGATGCTTTAAGATCTAGAGCCCAAATGATAAGAATCCCTTCTACAGAAAAAAATACTGTTTTGGAGACATTAGAAAATATCTCAAAAATAAATGCATGTGAAACTGATAAAGGAGTGTTAGAAGATATTACATATATTTCAGACGGAAATCTAAGAAAAGCAATTTTTATATTAGAACTTCTGGATACTAGAAAATTAAGTAAAAATAGATCTGCAGTTCATAATTTAGTCCAAGCATCAACCTTACAATCAAGTAGACATTTACTGGAAATGGCTCTTAGGGGAGCAGTTGTTGAATGGAGGTGGGAAAATAGAGGGGGCAAAAAAAGAAAAATTCTCTCAGGCGCAATCTCCGAAATAGATAATCTGATGAATAACCAAGGTCTTGATGCGGATGATATTATCAATCAATTACATGATGTTATTGTAGGACGCCGACTATCTCTGCCAGACACTATCAAATCAGATATGTTAGAGGCACTGGCAATATGCGACGCAGCAATTCGTAGATCTACTTATGCAAGAATCCATTTCGAAAATTTTCTTCATAAAGTTGCTAAATCAGGAAAACATCACGGACTTGCATTTGGCTAATCTTTATACCCTAAGTTTTGAGTATAAGCACCTTCTGAGAGCGAATAATGTATCGTGCCGGAAACCCAGCTCTTACTGATTCAACCTTTGATAAAAATGCATATAATAATATTAATTGGTGGGAAAATGAATCTTCTAATAAAATGACAATAGAGGGAGTTTCCGAAAAGACTGCCATTCTTTTGATAATTACAGCCACTGCTGCAATAGCTACTGCTATGACAATGCCCGAATCATCCATTTTATACATTTTAGGATTCGTTCTCTCAATAATTTTAGCCCTAGTAATTGGCTTTAAACAATCAACCAATCCTATTTTAATTTCTACTTATGCAGTTTTTGAAGGATTCCTTTTGGGTGGATTTACATGGCAATGGGAAAATATTACGGGAGTTCCAGGATTGGGTTTATTGGCCGCGCTAATCACATTCCTAATTCTTGCTGTAATGATAACAATATACAGATTAGGCCTAATTCATTGGGATAAAAATATGCAAATTGCAATCACATCGGCAGTATTTGCAATAATGATATTATACCTAATCTCTCTTATAGGCTTCTTTGTAGGTTTTGAAGTACCTATAATACATGATTCAACACCACTCGGAATAGCCTTTTCATTTTTCGTAGTTGGAATAGCAACTCTAACTTTGGTAGCAGATTTTGATTTCATTGAAAGAGGTGTCTTGCGAGGCGCTCCTAAACAACTTGAATGGAGAGCAGCCTTTGGCTTACTTGTTTCATTAGCATGGCTTTATTTTGAAATAGTGAGATTATTAGGAAAAATTATCTTAAGGGATTGAATTGGAATCAAATGTAATCATTGGGCTAATCATCGCTGGTGTTTCACTGGGCATAATAGAGGGAATAAAGCCCGGGCCACTATTGACAATGGTAATTCGTGAAACCCTCTCAGGAGGAATTAGAGCAGGTGCAAGAACAGCAGCTGCACCTATATTTACTGATGGGCCATTGATAATTATCAGCCTCTTTGCAGCTAATTGGTTTGCATCAAATTCCATAGTATTGGCTGTAATTTCTATACTTGGTTCTTTCTTTTTGATGAAAATGGGGGTTGAATGCTTTTCTATCAATCCTCCAACGATACAAGATAATAACTATGATTATACCACTTCTTTCAAGAGAGGTATTCTGACTAATTTATTAAATCCAAATGTATACATATTTTGGTTTCTAATCGGAGGGCCATTGATGGCCCGAGCAGCAATAAAAGAACCATTAGCGCCAATCGGCTACGCAATATCTTTTTTGGTTGCGCACACAGTTGTTAACATTATGATTGCATATTTTTTCGATAGAACTAGAGGACAAAACTCTAATTCGTATTATAAAATAAGCCTATCTATTTGTGGTTTCGCTATGATTCTATTCTCAGTTGGGTTTTTATTTTATGCAATAGATATTTATTCTAAAATAATATTATAATGTAGAAAAACCACCTTCTGGAAGCGGATTTAATGGAATCGTTGAATCTCTTAAACTCGGACCTATCATCATAGTACCATATATTCCTTGATCTACAATATTATGTGAAAGGCCAAACCAAGGCCTACCATATTGATCGACAAGAATGTCTATGAAATCTCCAAACCCTCCACACCTATTGTATCCACAGTCAACTTCAGTATCAAGCGGATCTCCAATATTATTCACCTGTACAGTTGTTATAAGTGGAACATCAGAAAATGCATCTGTCATTACCGATATATACCCGTTCCACGTATTTCCTCCAGAATCACCAAGATAAGCAAAGGCAACTCTACCAGAATCTCCTGCAGCAACAGCAGGAAAACCCGTCCCATTCAATCCAATCGGAGGAGCAATCATTATTGGATTACTCCAAGAATCTCCGTTATCAAATGAATATGAATAATATGGCATATTGTCTACGCCCATCCACATTGCATGTAAATTATCAGATTCATCAGGATACACCTGGGCTTCTTCAAAATTCCATGTTGCAGCAGTACCTGTATTTTCAGTAGGTAATCGATGTTCCGACCATGTCAACCCCCCGTCTGTGCTACGATATATGGCATACCCTTCTCCATCACAACTCGGGTTTCCTCGATAAAAATTACCATTGTTAGATCCTACCATGTGTCCTGTTAATCCTCCGCTGTTACAATTAGCTGGAGCACCAGGAACTTCTGGTCCCCAAGTTAAACCCCCATCATTGCTTGTAGAACAGAGTGGCGAAACCCAATTACCATTGACGCAGAATACCCATGTAGTCTCATGTAAAAGGGCATTATAAGGAGATGAAGCAATGGTTTGATGGTCCTGTACAGAATATCCCGTAGCAAAAGATGCTAATCCTAGAGGCCCCCATGTTTCACCTTCATCATCTGACCATTCAACGGTCATTCCTGCGAGAGCATGCATATCAAATTTCATTACTCTATCAGTCCAAGGATCTACGTAGACGTAAGGATCATTACTATTAGCAACAGAACCTTGATATGTATTTTCACAAGTGTACTCCAATTCAGTCATTTCAATCATATTTGAACACCTTATTATGGCCGTCGAACCGCCCGGACCATTACCCCAACTAGTCATGAAAAGATTATCCGAGGAAGTTATTCCTATTGTAGGCTCAAATGTAGATACACCAATTCCATAATACGTCCCCTTTGCACAAATTGGAATATTTTCTCCTATGAGGATGGAGGAAAGTTCAGAATCATCTACGGTAAGTATGTTTGTAGAATTAGGGAAATGATACCATGTATTATTTGCCATTCCATCAGGACAAATATCATCTAAAATAGATGTTTCTAACGTACTTTTGGCTGTTTCATTACCTAAACAACCTGTAATTGTTGATGAAACAAATAAAATTACGATTACACTTGCACCAACTTTCATAATCTACCCGCGCCCCTTTTTATACATCATATGAACTGATGAATGTTCTGTTACATTTTCAGAGTAGAGTTGCCCCCTTCAGGGAGAAATGGTAGTTGTATAATCTCTCCGTATAGGGCAGGACCAGTCATTATAGTCCCAATTATCGCTTCTTCATTTCCAGCTGCGTTATGCGCTAATGCGATCCATGGACGTCCATCATCATCAATTTCTACATCTATAAAATCTCCAAAACCACCACATCTAATATTACCACAATCTGGTAAAATATCTAGTGGGTCGGTAGGTAAATTAACCGCCACACTAGTGATTAAAGGAGATTCAGAAAATGCATCGGTCATAATCGCCATATATCCAGACCAACCACCTCCTGTTGATTCATTCCAATCATGAGATTCTCCGATATAGCCTATTACTACTCTTCCCGAATCTCCTGCAAATATAGTTGGAAAACCGCTCTCATTAACTACGGGTGCTGCTACCATCATTGGGCTACTCCACGTTTCTCCCTTATCTCTAGAATATGCGTACCATGGCATCATATCTGTAGATATCCATGTTGCATGAACATTACCTCCCTCATCAACAGCAACAGCAACCTCATGTGAATGCCACCCCTGTTGCATGCCTACTTCAGTAGTAATTGTATTTTCACTCCATGTATATCCTCCATCATGTGATGCATATACTGCAGGACCTTCGCAAGAAGGATTACCTCGATAAATAGAACCATCCGAACCTCCTGCTAAATGGCCATGCAAACCAGAACATTGATTTCCAAAACTCTCAGTAGGGTAGCCTATTTGTTGCAAGTCCCAAGTATGCCCTCCATCTAATGATCTAGAGCATTGAGCCCCCAATGCCGGAGATCCAGTATTTATGCAATAAACATACACAATACCTCCTAAGATTGCATTTTCGTGGGGAACAGAAGCAATACTTTGATGATCCTGTGGCGCATAATATCCTTCAACAGGGAAAGGAACACTCCACGTTTCTCCCTCGTCTTCTGAATACTCTACAAACATAGATGCCAAAGCATGCATATCAAACTTAACTAACTTATCATTAAATTTATCCACATAAAGATAAGGATCATTTGAGTTTGGAGTTTGCCCTGAATCGTCATCAATTTGATTAAACGGCCCGACATCTTCCCATGTTTGTCCTTGATCTTTAGATCTAATTATATGTGTACCGTCACCAAGGCCGTTATAATTAGTGAAAAAAATCGCACCAGAAGAAGTAATTCCTATTGTCGGCTCAAACGTATCCCAACCGGTTCCATAATAAGTCCCACTCGTATAATATGGAACATTAAAGCCACTAAAATTAACTGTTAGATTGGCATTTTTTATTTCTGAAGGATCTGTTGCATCTACGGCATAAGGGTACTCTACACTTCCAGCGAAATGATACCATGTTGTTATTGGTAGCTCTCCCTCTGTAAAACTGAATATATTATCTTCTGTAATGTCAACAGAAGATTCAGACGCAAAACATCCCGTTAAGGAAGAGCATAGAATTATACCGACCATCATCAAAGCATTAGTATGCATAACACTTCTTAACAACCATCTATTAAAAATAGCACTAGTTGACGTTTATTTATCCCACTCATTTTCGATTATTTCTGGGACTGTTTCTAGGATGGTAGTTGCTGGATTTCTCCAAGAAATTTGAAAATCTTTAGCGGCGGGTTTTGAATCCCAATAAAGCTTATTTTTTAGATGTGTTTTTGCCCATTGCAATGTTACTTTGGGGTGCAAGGCTGCCACCAAATATGCTAAACGATAAGGTAATACCTTGGTCGCCCACCTTCTTTTTGGAAATTCCTTCTTTAGTAATTTGGCCATTTCATTCCACATCATCTCTCCAGCAACAACCAGATAACGTCCTCCATTTTCTCCCATAGATAATGCCTTTACATGAACTTCAGCAACATCTCTAACGTCCACAATACTTATTTGCATAGGCAATAAAATAGGCAACTTCCTTTTAATTAACATCATCAATATTGTCAAAGATCCATGTAAATGCCTTTTTGACATTGGGGGGCCAAATACCATACAAGGATGAATAGTTAACATTCTAGGTCCGGATTTTAAATTTTTTTTATGCCATCTTCTTACCATCATTTCTGCACTATATTTTGCTAGACCATATGGGTTTGTATCCAATGTCGCATCTTCTGCAAACGTCTCAGTTGTCAAAACTATTCCATCTTCCCATGTTTTAGGCCTTATTGCAGCAGTAGAAGACGTGTGTATAAAATTTTCAACTTCTCCATTTTTTTCTATTGCTAGTAATACATTTCTAGTTCCAATAACGCTAGGATCCACTATATCTTTCTGAGGATTTTTTGATTTAATTATAACTGCTGCTGCAGTATGTATTACATCTTTACATCCAGAAATTGCCATATTTACACTATTCTCATCCAATAAATCCATTTCAACAATTTCTAATGAACCGTTTTTACCTATTGGTAAGTTACTCAAATGACTTGTTCTTTCAGAATCGGTAATATCTCTAACAGTTCCTCTTACATTTCTGCCCTTGGATAAGAGATTTGCAACAATATGACTTCCTATGTAGCCACTTGCCCCAGTAACGACCACGAGACCTCTCGTCATATATCTCCGAAGTATATTCATTGATTGAGTTTTGCCCTAAACTAAATCCTCACTCAAGTAGAATAACAACTCTTCTATTTCTTTATTTTCAGGAAATAATTCAGATGCCCTTTGAGCAGAAAAGAATGCAGATACATCTTGACTCAATTCCATTTGCGCTCTTGTTAAATTAATCCACGCAACCCCTCTTTTTGAGTAATTTTTTGATGCTATAGCCTCTCTGAACCAATTTATTGCATTCTCCACCTCGTCCCTTTTCATCAATATCTCTCCAATTTCATTCCATGCTTCACCAAAATGTGGATTAGTTTCAATTGCTTTCCTTTGCCAAGCCAAAGAGTCTTCATTATCTATAGAATAAGTCATTCCTAAATAACACGCAGATTCAGCCGAAGGAGAAAGTAGGTAAGAAGTACCATGATGTTCTGCAGCAATTCTAAAAATTCCAATTTTTTGTAATACATGCCCCATCTTAAACAGGTCTTTGGCTATAGAATCCTTTACTGACATATTATCCTTTTCAATCAGGATATCCTTAGAGTCCCACACTTCTTGAATAATATCTAATAATGATTCAGGACCAAGTCTATCTCTGGTGGGGTTTTTATTAGCATAAAACCAAGCATCTCTAATTAAATCTGGACTTTCCTCCAAATTTCCTTCAATTAAATTTCCTTCAAACACAAGACTTCCACAAAGAATATTTTCTGTATATCTTTCAAGCATATCAACATCCCAAAGTGTAATTTGTTGAGATTTAATCTCTCCAAATATTTCTTTTGTTATTTTTTGTAGGATCGAACGGTCATTATTTCTAATCGGTGCCCATATCTCACCGTTAATATCCATTCTTTTTAGTAAATTTGAGGGCATAGTATTCAACCCTCCTGTAATCATTATTTTATCCCATAAATCGCTACTTCCTTCATTTATATACTCTAAACCACACCATTCAATTTCACAATTTAATGCTTTAGCGACAATATCCAACCGCAAATCCCCCCATCTCTTTTGCAAAGCTTCTCTCCGATTATTATCGGTTTCTAAAACCATTATTTTTCTCGCACCGAGATGTAATATAATTTCTGTCCACCAGTTCCCTCTTGGACCAATCAATAACACACGATCATTTTGCTCAATATTTATCATTTGAAATATATGACCTGTCTCAAATAATCCTGGTAAAAGTGAGTTAGGAGCATCCAAATCTGGCCACCAAGGTAATTTTAATGCACTACTTTCAATATTTTCTACCCTTAATGGGAGAGGAAGTGCATGCACTCCTCTAGGGGTTTTACACAAAGCATCTTTTACTGTAGAATCCTCCAAAGTTCCCATAAATGCCAATCTTTCTACAGCTTCTGATTGAGAACATAATTTTGGCCAAGAAAAAACCTCTGGCAACAACTCCAAATCACAATCTGAAATGTCCCGAACTCGCCAATCCCTTTCCATGATATTCAGTAACATTCGAAGTTATTGAATGCAACCCATAATTACCCAATAAGATTGGTAATATCACACTATCTGGCCAGCTCATTCACAGAATTTACAACTAAGTCAGGGTCTTGTGAAGATACTTCGATATCTTCCATCGTTGCTTCACCTGAAAGAACCAAAATACCATTTACATTGGCTCTTTTGGCCATTTCTATGTCAGTGTAAAGACGATCTCCTATCATTGCACATCTTTGTGGTTCTAGGCCTAATTCTTCTATTTTATGCAGAATCATTGCAGGATTAGGTTTGCCACAAATGTGAGTCGGTATTGCTCCTGTTGTTGCTTCGAATAGGGCCATGAAGGCTCCATTATCTGGTAATCCACCGAAGGGAGATGGACACACCATGTCTGGATGACTAGCAACTAATTTTACCCCACGATGGAGATGAAAAGAGGCCATTGATAACTTTTCATAATTTATTTCTGTATCATAACCAAGTAATACATATTCTGGATTCTCTGATCGCGTCTTGATATTTACCGATTCTAGCATCTCTTGCATCCCCTGAGTCCCAACTAAATAAGTTTCAGAAACATCATTCTTTTTTAGCCAAGTAATCAGATCGTGTGTAGATAATATGATATCATCAACTTCTGCAGGAATACTCATTCCATTGAGTTTTGCTAAATATTGATCAACAGATTTACTTGAATTGTTTGATAAGAAAAAAAAACGTATATTTTTCATTTTTAATCTATTTAAGAAATCTATTGCTCCTGGGATTAATTCTCCTCCAAGATATATCGTTCCATCTAAATCCAGAAATACACATTCTATTCCTTGAAGTGAATTGTTTAATTTTGAAACCAAATATTCACCTCATGGTAACAATAGTGACTTTGCTACAAACCACTTGCTATATACTCCACCAGAAGCCTCTTTTCCTGCAATCATTTCAGTCATCATTTCTCTAATGGCTTCTTTCTTTGATGCCTTTTTCATGAACCAATTCATTAACCATTTTTTCTTAACGACCTTTTGAAGAGCGTAAGAATTAGTTAATTCGGGACCTAGTTTCTCCCACAATTCTTTCATATAAATTTCAGCAGACTCTTCACTAAAGCCATAAGAATGAACAGAAGGATCAAAAATTTCAGCAGTCATTTTAGCTGAAACAAGAGCATTTCCTATTCCTTCTCCACTAAAAGGGTCGACTAAACTAGCAGCATCTCCGACACACATCGCTCCAGCCATCGCACTTCTTCTTGGTTGATGAGAAGGCGCATTCTTTCTAGGCGAGCCAAACGGTAATTGCCACCCTTTTTCAGTGCCTTCAATCAAAGTAGCCCCAATAAATCGCTCTCTGAAAATTGGATTATTCTCTATAACATTTTTCTGCATCTTTTTTAATGACTTCTTTATACCGTGTTGCTTTCGTTGTTCTGAAATAACCATTCCTATGCCTACATTTACGGTGCCATCATTTACAGGGAAAATCCAAAAATAACCTGGATTAACATCATCTATAAAATGTATTTCTATTGAACCAGAATCCCCTTCGCATCCCTTTACATTTGACCAATATTCTCTGTATGCACCACAATAATGCTCTATATCTCTCATAGGCTCGTCATGTATGTCTTCTGTAATCGTTTTTGCTACCGGACAATTATACCCTCCTGCACCAATAGTAACTAGAGATGTAAAACTTAATTCTCCTCCTTCAATAGTTTTACCACTGATACCAACTATTTTTTTCATACCTTTATCTTCATCAATCCTGATGTCTTTCACCGAAAAGCCTTGAATAACACTTCCTCCATTTTCTAGAACTATCTCGGTAGCTCTTTTGAACATCATATAGTCGAATTGAATTCTAGGTAAAGAGTAACCTGCTTCTAATTTTTCGTAAGCCTCTTTGGGCAAATCAATTTTTACATTTTTCCCATTAGAAGAACTCATAATTATAGAATCTACACGGAAATGAGGGGTTTTTTCTATCATCATTTTAACTCCTAACTCTTTTACATGACGTAATGATTTACCACCTACAGCATCACCACATATTTTATCTCTGGGCCAAACTTCTTTCTCTAAAAGAAGCACCTTTCGACCCTTCATTGCGTTATATGAGGCAGCAGCAGAACCACCTGGCCCTCCTCCAACAACTATTACATCAAAATGACTATTATTTTCAGGAATTGACCCAACATCAATCGGTTTAGTCCAGTCCTCCATGCCTTCTCCCCGCTCTTCGGATGAGGCACATCCATTCAAAGTCTACCATTGACTTGATTCGTAAACCCCTCCTCAGACCAACATGGATGAAACTATATGGCTAGTACAAACAACACTTCCAGGCGACATGATTGAACCAATAATTGGTGCATGGTCAACACATTTTGTTGACGCCGGATTAACCAAATGCATACAAAGAACTATGATAACCTCTATTTATGAATGGGAAAATAGTATTCATAATTCTAAAGAATGGAAAATTCAAATGAAAGTCACAAATAATAACAAAGATAATCTAATCAAATTGATAATAGACAAACATCCATATGAAATTCCACAAATAATTTCTTGGAAAGTAGAAACAACTGCTGATTATGCAAGATGGATTGAAGAATAACACCTTCACGGCTATACAATGGATTGGAACAACCTCCTCAAACCAGCAAAAAAAGTTCCATCCACTAATTGGAGTTCTTCTGATCCAATGTCATTGAAACCGAAATTTAGTACAATAACTATCTTAATTGTTGGCTTATGGATTTTCGGAACAGGGGATGCAATTATTGTTGCTGCAGGGCTTGGTGTGGCGCCTTGGACTGTATTAGCCCAAGGTGTTGCAGAACAAATAAATTGGACATTAGGGCAAACCACATTTCTTGTGAGCGTGATAGTTCTTTTGTTGTGGATTCCAATAAAAGAAAGACCAGGATTGGGTACAATTTTGAATGCCATCTTAATAGCGTTAGCAATAGATGTAATGCTACCTTATCTTCCAAAACCGGAGTATTACATTTTACAAATAATTCAAGTATTAATTGGAACAATATTTGTTGGTATTGGTAGTGGCCTATATTTGACTGCGAATTTAGGACCAGGCCCAAGAGATGGATGGATGACAGGCATTCAAAGAATCACCAACATACCAATTGCTAAGGTTAGGGCAACAATAGAGATTTCAGTTTTGTTATTAGGTTACTACTTAGGAGGAACATTGGGCGTAGGAACAATAATTTTCGCATTATTAATAGGTCACGTTGTTGCAATTTCGTTACAACTTACTGGACGATTTGGAACTCATTAACTCTCTAACCATCCGTTTATTTGATGGGTGAAAGCCTCTTGGCTAGACCATGACTGATAACGCCGACGACAAAAAATTCGCAACACGAGCTATTCATTCTGGTACAAACCCAATAGGCGGAGGAGTAAATACACCTGTTTTTCTATCTTCTACATATCATTTGACTGATGAAAGATATGAAGGCTGGGCTGCCGGGGCTCAGCATACACTGTTGTATTCCCGATTATCTAGTGTTAATTCAGAATCAGTAGTTTCCAAATTGATAGCATTAGAAGGGGCAGAAGATGGAGAAGTGTTTGCAAGTGGAATGGCAGCAATTTCTACAACTCTATTAGGCCTTTTAAGCAGTGGAGACCACATAATTGCCAGTTCTGATGTATATGGAGGGACATATGGATTATTGACAGAAGATTTGCCCCGTTTTGGTATAGAAGTAACAATGGCTAACATTAGAGACCCATCCTCATATGAGGCTTCTATAAAAGAAAATACAAAAATGATATATGTTGAGACATTAACTAACCCGGTTTTAAAAGTATGTGATTTAGATGCTATGGCTGATATAGCAAACCGTCATAATCTAATATCAGTAGTGGACAATACTTTCGCCTCTCCTTGGGGTTGCAGACCAATTAAGCATGGGTTTGATCTAGTGATACATTCTGGTACAAAATACTTAGGTGGACATTCCGATTTAATTGCTGGGTTTGTAGCAGGAAAAAAAGATCTAATAGCAAAAATTTTCCCTAAAAAAGTTCACTTTGGAGGAGCAGCGGATCCGCATATGTGTTATTTATTGGAAAGAGGGATGAGGACACTCCATGCAAGAATGCCAATTCACACATCAAATGCCGAAGAATTAGCTGAAAGATTGTCAAATCATCATATGATAGAACATGTTAATCATGTTTCTTTACCAGATTTTGACGATTATAAATTAGCAAAGGTAATTTTACCAAAAGGAAGCGGTATGATTTCGTTTGTTGTTAAAGGAGGAGATACTGCTTCTTTGAAATTTATGAAATCACTTGAAATGATTCTGGAGGCCACAAGTTTAGGTGGAGTGGAGAGTTTAGTCGAGTGCCCATTCAATTCAAGCCATATGTTCATCCCCGAAGATGTTAGAAATGAAGCGGGGATAGTTTCAGGTTTTGTACGCATGAGTGTTGGGATAGAAGATGTTGAAGATATTTGGAACGACATTCATCAAGCGCTATCTATGGCTGAAGAATTTCTAACGACAATTGCTTGAGGATACTATATGGCCACCGGCTTACTCGCAGTATTAATTTTCATTATACCAATGTGTTTTACTCCTGGGCCTAATAATTTGTTGTGTGCTGCACATGGCTCTCAACATGGATTCCGAAACACAATCCCTCTTACATTAGGGATGGCAATAGGTTGGAGCACTTTGGGCATATTCGTTGCAATAACTGCAGATTATATTGAAAAGAATGAACAAATATTCCGCATACTCACTTATTTTGGAGCTATATATATTTCATATCTGGCTTATAAAATTGCTACAGCTAGAACAATTGAATATGAACATAATACTGAATTACTGGGTATTAAAACAGGGATATTACTACAGTTAGTAAACGGTAAAGCTTGGATTCATTTCCTTGTATTAATGGCAATTCCATTTACTCTTTTTGGATCGGGGTTAATTGATAAGATAGCACTTGTTTTTCTAAATTTATTTTTTGGTTTACCTGCAGTTTTGTCATGGTCATATTTTGGTACAATTTTGCGAGGCTTTTTCAATACGCCCAGCAAAGTAAAGTGGCTTAATTATTCATTAGG
>QQRX01000003.1 GCA_003602595.1 Candidatus Poseidoniales archaeon
CTTCAGCAGCCTGCTTCTCTGCTTTTACCTTTGCTTCTGCCGCCTTCTTCATTTCTTTCGCTTTTGCTATTGCTGCCTGCTTGTCGGCCTTTGCCTTGGCAGCAGCGGTTTTCTTTGCCTCTTTCGCTTTGGCTATTGCGTCCTTTTCGGATAACTTATCATTTACAGATACCTTTTCCTGTTTGATAATTTTTCCAGTTTCTGATTTTTTGGCATTAACATATTTTCTACTCATTGCCTCCAATAATTTATCATATTTACCTTCATATTTATCCAGAAGCTTAGGAATATTATTTTTCCTTTTTTCATATTCCTCTCCTTTAAAATTATTTTTATAAATTAAGTCAATCTCTTTTTCAGCTTCTTTCTTGTTCATCTTTTTTGCCTCCTAAGAAATTTCACATCGCTCATGAATGAATCTATCACTGCCCGCCTCTTTATTAGGCTGTCTTCCACAGACCAATTATATTTACAATACGGAGGATTTCTCCTTTAAAGCATAAATAAACTCTGAAAAGAAAGTAATTATGCTACCTCTGGAGATAAATTGATATTACTCCATTTCTTATTTTTTAATACTCCAATAACATATGATACTTTCTCTACATGAATTTCTACTGTCGTACTATTTTCATCTTGAAATACACTTCCAACAGCTAATTCAGGTATTTTTGTAATATCAATAATCCAATCACATATTATTTTCTTTGATACTTGTTTTTTACCCACCCGAAGCTTTACTTTGACCATTCCAAAAGAATCTGATACTTCTCCCCAATCTTCTCTTTTCTTAATTGGATCTTTATCAAAACTATCATTCAGTTCTGGTACTTCTACTAAAGGAATCTCCATATTCCATGTGGACGATATCCTATCTAATGCCGAAATATCTTCTTTTGTTACAAAACTCCATGATTCTCCCTTTTTACCCATTCTTCCTGTACGCCCAATTCTATGGACATAGGACTCTGTATCATCCGGTAAATCATAATTTACTACATGGGTAATTCCATCTACATCTAGTCCTCTAGCAGCCACATCGGTCGCTACAACAATTCTAACTCTCCCATTTCGAAATGACTCGAGTATGTTCTCCCTTTTGCCCTGTGCTATATCTCCATGCAAACCAATGGATTTGATTTGTGCTCTATGTAATCTTTCTACCAAAATATCTACCATACGTTTAGTATTTGCAAATATTAACATTTGATCTCCTTCACTGAGATTAGAAATTATTCTTCCCAAAGCCCATAATTTATTCATCCTTCCAATTTGAATACCATATTGATCTATTTCCGGAACTTCTACTTCTAAATCATCGCTCATTATGTGAATAGCATCAACCATAAATTCATTTGCTGCATCTATTATTTCTTGGGGAAAAGTTGCACTAAATAGCATAGTTTGTTCTCTATTCTCCATCTTTTCAAAAATCCATAATACATCAGGGAAAAATCCCATATCTAACATCCTATCTGCTTCGTCAAGACAGAAGATCTTTACCATTTGGAGATTAAGGTATTTTCTTTTTGTCATATCAATAACTCTGCCAGGAGTTCCGATTACGATATCTGCTCCTTTGGTAAGCTGCTTTGCTTGTTTTTCCAAATCAACCCCTCCATATACGGTTTGTATCATTAAACCTTTATTTCCTTGTAAAGAATCAATCTCCTCTGCTACTTGTACGGCCAATTCTCTAGTTGGGCACAATACAACCGCTTGAACAGCTCCTGATGGAGAACATTTTTCCAATAATGGTATACCAAATGCGGCAGTTTTCCCGGATCCCGTCTTAGCCTGTCCAACTATGTCCTTTCCTTTTCGTCCAATAGGAATGGCTTCTAATTGAATTTCTGTAGGATTCTTCCAGCCCTTGCTTTCAATAGCCGAAATTATTTCAGAATCTAAATCCCATGTAGAGAAAATATCGACAGAATTCATTTAATCGCCTCAGAAGGTTTCTGCATCTTTAATTTCCTTCTGAAGTTCTCCCATCCAATATTTTTTACAATTTTCCCTAGTCAGGAATTGATCATCACTGGAAAAACTATGATTATAGTGTCCTTTATCTGCAGTTGAAGTTTGTTCTTGATTTCTTTTGTGGAACTTTTGCAGTACATGATTTTTCATATATTGCCTAAATTTCAGTCTTTTTGACCTATTTTCGCTATCCCAAAGCTTGTCGAATTGAGATCCCTTCTCATCAAAATCATCATTCATCTCGAACCCTCTCCGTTTCGCCGACCCAACTCTTGTTTATCATTCTCACCCTTGACTAATTTATTGTTTTTAATAGATTTTTGTTCTTTTTCAAATTCATCTTCGACATATTCCAAGGGTGCTAAGAATCGATTTTTCTCTACTTCTGTTCCTTCCATAGTTATATCTATGGATAATGAGGTTAGTTTCTTACGCAAATCAGGATTAGTTTCGTGGCGTAATAATTCTTCAGCAATTTCTCTTAATCTGTCTCCACTCAAGATTATGGATAATTGACTCACACATGCTTTTCGCATTTCTACATCTCTAGATCTAGCACCATCAATTATCATTCTCGTGACTCTTGGATTTTGTACATCTAATTTCTTCAGAGTTCTGATAACATTTTTTCTTATTATTTTATCTTCTTCTCCAATTACCGATTCTATCAGTATTATAGCTATTCTTGGTTCAGAACTTGCAAGTGCACTAAACGTCTGAGATGCATTTCTACGAACCTGCACATCTTCATCTTGTAGTGACCAACTAATCAAGTCCCAACCACTTGCACCGCCAGAAGAAGCAATTGTTTTGAGAATTTTTGATCCTCTACGACGCAAGTCTTCATCTTCTTCTCTAATCAATTCATCAAGATGTAAGCAACCAGCTTCCGGCCATCTCTTTGCAGTCAACCTTAACGCTTCAAATGCGTCACTTCTATATTCTTTTGATAAATTACGTAATTCTCTCCTCAAGATACCTTCACAACCAGATGGGAAAATTGGGGCTAGAAGTTTTAAGCAATCTCTGGAAGCATCTCTTACTGATTCATTTTCATCAATTAATCTATCCGAAAGAAATTGGAAAATAGAAACACTTTTTCTCAGAGAAAATGATGGCATGGCCTTCAATGCAGCTATTCGAACATCTGGATAATCATCATCAAGAGCATTTAGCAACTCTTCATGCGCCCTATCGACGTCTGCATCTAGAACTCTGTTAAGAGCTTTTATTCCATCAATTCTTCCAGCAAAACCGCCCTTTCCTCCACTTAGTGGTAATTCAATTTTCTTGATACGTCCACTGGCAAGAGGTAGTATTTCGATAACAGGTATTCTTTGCCAAGGGCCTGAACTAGGTAAGAGCATTCTGATGTCTTCATCCTTGTAAGAAAAAACGCCTTTACTAATCGCCTTACCCGTACGTGGATCTCTGGCAATATAGTCACTAGGCATTTATATCGAGCCGCGCACAACAACTTCACTATTCAACCAAACTAATTTTTGTTCATGCTTTTATGGTAAGTTTATTACTTTGTTTTCAAAGGAACATATGTGTCAGATAGTATTCCGGAAATCTCAAAATTATTATTTTCTAGTTTTCCTCCTCAATTCCCTAAAATATCTAAATCAGACATAATAAGACTTTGGTCTCTAGAATTACAGTGGTTTAATCCTGAAGATGCAAATTTAGTAGTTTCTCATCTATTGGATATGAATTGGATAATAGAATCTGAAGATTTTTTACATCCTAATTCCAATATTGATTTATCTCCTCCTATTCTTGGTTGGCAACCGATCTTACGAGATATCTTGAATTCGCCTTTTAATGATTTAAAAACCGCCTCTATTCAAAATGAATTAGATATTATTACTACAAAACAAAATACACAATATTCTCACGAATCTGATAACGAATCAAAAAGTTTCGAAGATAAGACTAATATTTTAATTAATTATGTTTCTAAAAAATCTGGTTTGACTAATAGAGAGGTAATTAGAAGATCACAAAGAAAAAGAAAAGCATTAGGGCCAGTTACTTTGTGGTTATGTGTTTCTCTTTTAGCACGGGAACAGGGCCTGGATATGGACAAAATTAATCAAATATTAGAAAAATAGATTTTTAAAATCCTCCATATTTTTCTCTTTCAAAATATAATTTAATTATGGTTTTTAGCTACATCTTATCAAAAAACTATTCTATTTTTTCCTTATGTATTTCAATCAACGCTAAAAAGGAGACATCACTCGGCGGGCACATAGAGGATTGTTGATGGCAAGAAAAACAAGCGTCTGTACTTCATCCGGAGTTCCACTAGTTAGTAATCGGGATACGTCGTTTAAGTGCCCAGAATGTAGTTTTGTCATAGGTCGAAGTGAACAATGCAGAGTACAGGGGATCAAGTATATTTGTCCAGATTGTGCTTTCATAGGTCCCTAAATGAAGTAGGTTATGACATGGGACAAGTTGTTGTTAAGTACAAGGTTACTATGGAACAGCCAGAAGACGAAATGCCGGATTATGAAGGAATAGCAAGTTTAATAGATAATTTACCTGAAGTTCAAATGGTGGAGATTAAACCACTTGCCTTTGGCATGATGTTTATCGAAGTTCAAGCAGTCTTAGGAGAAGGAGAAGGAATAGTTGATGGTTTTGAAGATAAAATTAGATCTCTAAATCCTTTAGTAAGTCAGATAGAGACTTTAGAAATGGGAAGACTTTGATTTTTTCCAGTACTATTTCACTAGTAATGATCCAATGGTGATTTCATAAATTCTCTCATCAATACTGTAGCATATGTCCCAGGAGGAAGGGAAAATTTCAGTTTAAGGCACGCTCCATCAGGATTCCACCTATCTCCTTCTCTATTTCCTTCTATCCACTGACTGGAAGTTAGTTCACCAACTTCTGGGGCTTCACTGACGCTAAAATCTCTGAAGAAAACCGAAAGTGGCCTCCTAGTTCCAGAAGATGTCAATCTTGGTATTTTTTCAATTCTCCAATCCACTTCGTCAAGTTTACTTTCCTTCAATGCTTTATTTTCTATAATTCCTGGATTTTCTTTAGCAATCGGAGAATCTAATCCAGGTAAAGGTCCGGTAACAACCAGTCTGCTAGATTCACAGTTTCTTTTACATCTTTTAAGATTAGTTTCTGAAACATATGCCATTTTTCCTGCATCAATTCTTCCATTAGGATTTACAGGTGCTACAATATCGCCTATAATTGGGTGAATTATTGGCAGATTTTTTTTCATTCTTTCTCTCAATGAATAATTAAATGTCAAGGATTGAACTGAATGTATCGTGAGTAATTGTAATGAATTTGGTAGAGACATGAAGGCAGCAACATAATCTTCAGGATTCTCTTTTAATTTTTCCAATATATTTCTTTCATAACCGAGGTGGTCGGGAATTATTTCTAGGCATGCTTCTATGTCTTCTGTTTCTCTCCACATTCTTCTAAATTGTATCACATCTTGATTGGTAATTCTTCCCTCCATTCCTAAGTAAAGGTCAATTGCCTTTTTGTAATCTCCATTAACGACGGCTCTTCCTACTTCTGGAGTCACAGGCCTAGTTGAACCAAATCTTTGTGGCCCTATCCAGTTAGGAAATGCGTCCGCACCAAGCTTTCTTGCCATATCTTCTCTAATTTGTTTAACTCTTTTCATTGCTTCTTTTCCATCTAATGGAAAGCCATCTGAGTCACAACATCCGCGAACAGTAATTGTAAATCTATTTCCATCGTGATCACTCATGCCAATTTTTTGATGAGTTCTTCCTAAAATTTCTATTGTACTGTCTGGAATTTTTATTTTTTCAACTTTGTACAGAGGAGAATCTATTACCACTATCTGTGTTGTAACTGCTCTTTTATCTTTCATTCCTGATGAGAAAATTCTATTCCTGCTAATTCCACACGCCCTGGATAGTCTTTTCAAAAATCTATTCGTTTCCCAATTAATCATGGTTATCCTAGCCACTGTAAAGCGACCTTTGGGATCTAGAGCAGGGATTTTTGATATTTCCTCTACTCTGAAATCTTCAACTCTGGACTTTAATATTCCTCCAATGCCATCATTATCAGATGTCCATTCTGACAAACCTAGATGCCCTTCTAGAGAGCCTTCTTTCAAGACCTCACCGCCTCAGAGTTTTATGTTAGAAATTTCTTTACTCAATTCTTTACAAAGATCTTTGAATACTTTCTCTGCCTTTTTTCCCTTTTCCGTCCTTATGAATATCTCTGGATCATCTAAATCAGGATGATTTTGAAAGTAATTTGCATATTCAACATCTTTACTTTCATTAAGTCTAGATCTGAACATTTGCAAAGTTGTATGACTTTCTCCAGTTATTCTAACCCTGAATTCTCGACCTTCATTTTTCAATACTTTGATTGGCATAAGACGACCTCTCCACCTGCCTCTCCTTTTTGAGTCCTTTCATACCATTATTGCTAATCTTCGATTCATATTGACCCTAAGTTATACATCAGCATCCTCAGCGGGAAGCATGGCAGTTGCTGACCAACCGTCGGAAAGGTTTTCTGAACTTTTTGAAAAAATGGCTCTTCCAATAGTTGTAATTAGCGTTTTAGCAACAATTTTACTTGCCAGTTTCCTTTCTCCATTGCCAAATTTTTCAACTGATTTATCTTCATTTGCTCCAAATACTGAATATGATGAGGTTAAATCTACTTTTTACAATGAAATTACTCAATCTGGAGAACTTATTTATATCAATATTGAGCCAAGCCAAGATGATTCAAGTGTTCTTGAAATTGGAGCATTACAACAACTCAATACAGATTTTATAATGATACAGAATTATTCTGAATCTAATGGAAATTTTATTAAATCTCAACTTAATGCTGCTGATATCTTAGAAAGAGCAATTGAACAAAGTAATTATTCCGGTTCTTTATATGATTTTGATGATTGGCAAGATTTACTCAATTCTGTATTTATTAATAATGAGAACTGCGAGTCCTCATTTTCAAGTGATGAAGAAAATATAGCATATGCATCTTTTGCATCTTCGGTAATGTTGCATCAAGACTTTGATTTTGAATCTCTATGCGATTGGCTACTGGATGGAAATGGTAATCCATTACCTCATGCATCAAGTACTCTATGGATTATAGAAATGAATGGCAATTTGAATGAAAATGAAAATCTCAAATATGCTGATGAAATTAGAGATATGTTGAGCCATGATAGTGATGGTTCTTCCAACAATCCCCTCGAGTATGGCGTAATTTCTGATTCCTTGATAAGCAATGATATCAATGAGTCCACACTTGATAATTTGATATATTTATTCATATTAGCGATTTTGATAGTCGTTCTTCTTCTTGCCGTTACCTTTAGATCATTTATGATGGTAGCAGCACCTCTTCTTGGCCTTTCAGCATCTTTGGTATGGACCTATGGAATCATCTCTATGTTGGGATTTGGATTTACAATCTTAGAAGTAGCTGTAGCTCCGGTTGTATTGGGACTTGGGATTGATTACTCTATACACTTGCAAACTGGTTATGATAAAGCAAGATCTAAAACTAATAGTGCCGCAACAGCTTGGATACAGTCTTTTATGAAAATAAGAATGGCATTATCTCTTGCTGTAGTAACCACTGTTTTTGCATTCTTGGCAAATTCCTTCTCTCCATTGCCACCTCTACAAGCATTTGGATTTACATTAGCATTAGGTGTTGTTTCAGCATTTATTGCGAGTACTGTCACAGTTGGAGCGGTACATGTCGTGGTGGAAAAAATAACTGGAGAAACTCATTCACGTGGTATAAAACTTGACTATATTGCCGACAAAGCTACTGATTTTCAAAGAAATAATACGGTTAGAGTACTACTGATGGTTGTTTTGATAACTACTGGATCTGTTGTAGTTGCTGAAAATGGACTGGATACTAGTTTTGAATTAACGGATTTCCTATCAGAAGATGAAATGGAAATAATGCAGGTAAGAAATGAGATATATGATTCTTATGAAATTGATGCTTTGAAATCAGTCAACATTTTGATAGAACCATCCAATGATGAATTATCATTTAATGACGAAAGAAGAATTCTAACTTCATTAAGAGGGTTCGATCAATCACTTCCGAGAATTCCATCAGTTGTATCGACTCAGGTATCCGGTTCTAGTAATGAATGGCCGTCTTATGATAGTTTATATTTAATCCTCAAAGATATGTTGATTCAAAGTGATGAATTCGGGGAGAGAAATAATCTAGAATTATTTGGAAATGAAATAGCAACTACTGAAAATTTTCAAAATGGAGATTTAACAACAGCAGTCCTTGAATTATTATCTAATGATAGTATAGGTGATCAATTAAGAGGCCTGACTTGGGCAGAGAGAACGGAACTATATGTTGCACTTGACGAATCAAATTCTGCAATCAAATTCTTGTCCATAAGAGTGGATGTTGAAGCCGAATCAAGTACAGAAGTAGAGAATATTGCTAGAGAGTTCCAAGTGGAAGTAAAGATAATAGAGGAAGATATAGGAGGTAATGCATATCTAGATGGAAACTTGATAGTTCTTTCAAATGTTCTTTCGGGATTAATTTCTTCTATCTTGTATTCAACAGCTATTAGTCTTGCAGTTTCCTTAGCAGTCCTAGTAATCCTTACTAGAAGTTTTGGCCAATCATTAGTTGTAATTTTACCCGTTGGTTTGGCAGGGTCATGGGTCGTAGGTTCAATGGCTGTATTGGGGATAAACTGGAATGTCTTAACTATAATGATTACAGCATTGACCATAGGTCTTGGTATTGATTATTCCATACATGTGTGGAGAAGATTTGAAGAAAATAGGAGAGAAGGGATGAAAATATGGCCTGCAATGAGAGATATGTACTTGACTACTGGAGCATCATTACTAATCTCAGCAGGAACTACAATCTGTGGTTTCATGGTTTTGTTATTATCTCCAATCCCTGTTATTAGAGATTTTGGCATTGTAAGTGCTATTTCAGTTGCTTTTTCATTAATATTGGCATTACTGGTGCTACCTGGTTTATTGGCAGCTGAAGTCCGAACAAGTAATGGCAATGGAAATCATTAATTTTCTTTCTTCTTCAATTTTCTAAATCCTTTTGCCGTGGGAGTCTCATTTGTTTCTGTATTTTTAACAAGTACATCTATTTCTTCCAGATGTTCCTGCACTTGCTGATAAGCAGTTTTCCCTTGCACTCCTCCTTTGACTCTCGGTAATTTATTTTGGCAGATGAGATATGTTTCTGAAGATGATTTCCTGCTTGCCGTGGGGGCATATCGTTGGACATTTGAGAATCTTTGTTTAGCGGCTTTCATCAAACCTTCAATCCCTGTCCCTTGGAATATCTTTGTAACAAAATTTCCTCCAGGAGTTAGTACAAGCATCGCCTTATCCATTACAAGTGTTGATAATTCTAAGGATATCGCTTGATCTGTATCATATCTGCCAGTTAACTTTGGAGAAATATCGCTAATTACTGTATTTATATTTCTATCTCCTAAAAGATTTGAAATTTCTTCTAAGGTAGAATTTTCCGAAATATCTCCTATTATTATCGAAGCGCCTTCTATCGGAGAAGTAGATAATATATCCACACCCAAAACAAATCCATTTTCTCCTACCTCTTCGACCGCTACTTGCGTCCAACCTCCCGGATGACATCCTACATCAAGCACTGAATCTCCTTTCCTAATTATTCCAAATTTATCTTGTATTTGCTTCAATTTATAGGCTGAACGGGCACGATATCCCTTTGAACGCGCCTCTCTTCTCCATGGATCGCGGCGATTTTCTTGATACCATCGCTTGCTCATAATTAATAGCGCTGAGACATTAGGTTATGAAAGGAAGCACCCTACGGTTCTTTGTAATGGCATTCGCGCACCGTTTAATGATATTCGTTATCACGTTTTTATTTCTTAGTTATCCAAGTAATGCTCAGGATGATGAAAATACTTATTGGTCAGAAAAAGGAGGATATTCAGTAGTAATGGAGCAATATACTGCAACATGGTGTGAAGTATGCGCTTCTGTTGATTCTTGGATGCCTCAATACACCGAAGCAAATGGTAATCGAGTTATTAGGCTTGCATTTCATGATTCTATTGACGATCCTTTGGGTACTGAAATAACTGATTATAGGCTGGGAAAATATTCGGACCAATTAGTCGCTCCTTCTTTTTGGTTTGATGGTTTAATTACTTCTGGTGGTGCACCTGATACAACTACTTTGCATAGAAGTTTACTTTCTGCAGAAAATGAGAGAAGAGGAGATACGGAAATTAACCTAAATTTATCATTGAATTCTAATGAACTGATTATTAATTCTAAATTATCTAATTGGGATAATACTACGGATTCAAAAGTTTTTTTCTTGATTTTGGAAGACAATGTATTGGTTTCTGAAAATACAAATACAAATGACATAAAAATCCACCATGATGTTGTAATTGCATACAACGAAATTCATATCAACGATTCTTATGAATGGTCTCATCCTAATGAGTCATGGACTACAATATCTTCTCAAGGAAGTAATTTTACATCTAAATTTCTGTTGCCTGAAGATATATTAGTTGAAAATCTGGAAATAGTAGTTATACATGAGTCAGTCCCTAACAATAATTCCGATTCAAAAATATTGGGAGCCATGTCGATTCACTTGGGTGAAGATAATACGATCAATAAAACTAATCTTTTCATTCCATTTCTGCTGATAATATGTATTTCAGTAGTACCTATTTTAATCCAATCTCGTCGATAAGATTAATTGCACAATCTCTAATAGTTTCTTCAGACATTCTAGTAGGTTCAAAACCTGTTCTTAATAATTTATCAACATTCAAAAAGGTCTTTGGAACATCCCCCGCCCATCCTCTTTTGCCTCCAGTATATTCAATTTTTACATTTTCAATTTTACTTTCTTCTACAACTATTTCTGCTATTCTTCGTACAGAACAAGTATCTCCTGTACCCAAATTGAAAAGATTAACATCGTTATCTGTTTTTTCAATCAGATGTAACATTGAATTGACACAATCATGCACCGACATGTATGATTTTTCTTGAAAACCATCTCCTAAAACTTCTAATCTATCTGGCGTCTTTTTTAATTTATGGATAAAGTCAAAAATCACTCCATGTGTCCCCCTTGGACCAACAATATTTGCAAATCTATGAATCCATGCTTTGCCTCCAAAAGTACCTATCCATGCGGTTATCAAAGTCTCACTTGCGATTTTTGATGCCCCATAAAGAGATATTGGAAGTAGTGGCCCATAGTTTTCTGACGTTGGCATCTCTTTTGCTTCTCCATAAATCGCGGAAGAAGACGCAAATGAAATATTTTTTACGCCATTAACTCTCATTGCTTCTAAGATGTTATATGTAGCCATAGTCCCCTGCTTAAGATCGGTATCTGTTACTTCTGTACCTAGTCTTATGTCGGGATTAGCTGCCATATGATGGACTGTTTCAATTCCAGACATTGCCTTATTCACATTTTCAAAATCTAGCAAATCACATCTGATGATCTCGATATTACTCTTATGGTGTGATAAAAACTCCATTTTTCCGCTACTAAAATTATCAATAACTCTTACTTTTTTTCCTTTATCGACTAATGAATCTACCAGATGAGATCCTATGAATCCTGCCCCTCCAGTTACCAATTCCACGTTAAAACCTCAATTAATCGCTATATCCCATTTGCCTTCTTCATTCTGATTTCTTAAAACATATAAGATTACAACTGTAGCAACCATTCCCACATGTACCGCTGTACAATATGGACAAATATGTGGCGCTCCATCAACTAAAAATAACTCTACAATTACTAACCAGGCTACTCCGATTAAGCCTGGTAGAGATAATAGAAAGGCTATACTTAGCCAAACATTTGCCATCTTGTCTCTTGGTCCGAAGAAAAGCGAGATAGCAAGATATAGTAGAACTGAGAATGATATCATACCTATCATCCCCCATGATATTCCAAAAATTTCTGAATATTTTGGATCTCCAATTACACTGCCGCATTGAACTAAACCATCAGCAGCACAGAAGTTTGTTCCTCCAGTAGCTGCAATTTCTCTATGGATGACTTCAGTCCACATGGAAGTTAATAATGTTCCAGTTTCTACAACAACTAGGCCTAATAACATCCGTCTAGTATCAGTTAGTGGAAATTTCATGCTCTTACCAAGTGGGCTAGAAATTACTATTCCAGAGGTAATTATCATACTAAAAATAATTAATGGGCCATATTCTCCAAGCATATTAGTCCCCCAAAAATACTGCTAAAGCATCATCAATACTTTGTCCAGTTCCTGATTGTGCTTGATTCCATGCAACTTCACCATTTGGTTTTAGGATAATATGAAAAGGAGTTCCGCTGACTTCCCATGACCTCATTGAATCTCCATTTAAGTCATCTACATATTGCCAGTTGTGTACTCCTCCATCTCTACTAGCACAATTATTTCTACCGGAATTACATCCATCTCCGTCATTGTCATCAGTGCCAAAATTAGTTTTATCCTTGAAAGCAGATATTTCTGCTTTAGAACTATCATGCCCTGTAATGTCTAGCTCAACAACAACCGACAAGAAATCTGCTTTAGTACCATAAGAGGCGTACCTATCGCTCATTTCGTCCGCTTCATTGTAACAATACGGACAATCAGTATCTAGAACTTGGATGTAAATCCACTTACCATCTTCGCCTTCAGCCCAACCTCTATCAAACATAGAATGTAAATCAAAATCAGACCATTCTCCATTTTCATAAACGTCTCCTCCTATGTTTGGTATTATTTCTCCTTCTGCAGGACCTATTTTGTAATCTGATGCCATACTAATAAAAATTATAATTACTACTGAAATCACTCCAGAGGTTACTAAGAACGATGTAGTTCTCGAATCTCCATTATCGACGACAACTTGTGATTGTTGTTTCCTCCTCCTTCTAGACATATCTCTCACTCTAATGGCAACAGTTCATGCTTTCAAATATTCCTACTTATGCTTATCTATATATTCATCTCTTTCATTGAAAATTAATTTTATATCGATTAAAATCATTTTTACAGTCCTATGTTGCGAACTCTTCATTTGTCTCCTATTATGCCTCGTACATGTGCCAGACTCTTTCGATGGGGATGAATTAGATGATGAAGCCATATTTTGGCAGAATTTTTTTAATCGTTTACAACCATTACGTAATTCATATAATAACATAAAAAATTCTCTTTCATCTACCTTTTTAGGAGAAATATATGATACTTTAGGGCAATTATATGATGATATTTCAGATGCTGCAAGTGCCATTTCAACTAGGATAACTGAATTAACTTACTCTACTATATTAAGAAGTCCAGGCAGTATCATTGCTGTATTACTCCTTCTAACAGTTCTTATTGGTAAGGACGCCCTTGATTTCGAACACCAAATTAACGGTGATGTAGAAATATACCTCCCTGATGGTGCCGATTCTACTATACTTCTAGAAAACGTTCGTGAACAATGGGCAACTGATATAGTAATTTTATATGTTCAAACCAATAATGCTGCGTCTGGTTCTGAAAAGGGTACTGAGAATATCACGGATGCTAATATTCTGTCTCAAATTTCTTGGATAGAAGGAGATGATAACAATATTCAGCTTTCAGGCTATCAGAGAGGATTAGATTATGATAAATCAGATAGAGGAACAAACGACGGAGTTATATGGATATTATCTCCTGCTCAAATGATTAAAGAAGCTAATTCATCAAATTATAGATTCAGCTGTGCTGCAGAAAAATACGGCCTACCATCAGGCAACCAGGATGATTGTACTCTTGCATCTCTAAATCCTTTCGAAGGCTATTCAATACCTCAAGGTGATGACGCGCAAGAAAGAATAGATAGATATGTGGAAAATTCTGGAGAGCTACTGAATCGTCCCGGTTGCCGGAGTAGTCTAGTTTGCGACACTAATGGGGATGGAATATGGGATACTGGCGTAGTAGTAATGGGTATAATATTTGATATGTCTGATACAGACATAGATGAAAGGCCAGATCCAAAAAATCCCCAAGAAGAACTTCGTGATCATAAAGCATTTATGATGTACGTAGAAAAATTAACACGTAATGATTGCAATCTACCTGATAATTATGATTTATTACGTTGTAGAACTTATGAGAATCCTACTTCTACAATGGATTTAGAAAGACTAGATACAATCTGTAGAGACTTACCGGGAGAACTTCCTTACGAAGGATTCACCCAGACTAGTGATAAATTTTGTCGGAACGCCATTACAATTACTGGACTCACTCCTGTATTACACGACGTTTCTGATGCCATTTACTTAGAATTAGTAGATACAATGTTACCTTTGAGTTTATTCTTTGTTGCTTTAACTATGTTCATACTTCATAGAAATCCCAAGGTAGTGATTATATGTGGTTTACCAATAACCATGAGTTTAGCAGTAACATTTGGAACTACAGTAATAGCCGATATCATGCTTACTCCTATGATAATCTCTGCAGGCCCCATCTTAGTTGGCTTAGGTGTTGACTATGCTCTTCATTTGACAAATAGAATTGAAGAGAATAGAAGTAAGCTAATCGATGAACAAAAACAGTTAACTTGGTCAGCACAAAGAGATGGTTTACAAACTAATGAAATAGATCCTTGGGATTCTCACATAAGTCTCACTGCGACTGTCAAATCTGCAAGGACTACTGGACATGCAATATTTTTATCTGCACTTACTACAATAATTGGTTTTAGTGTATTGACCTGGACTCAAATAGTCCCAATAGAGCCTATGAGGACTGTTGGAACAACTCTTTTACTTGGCATAGCATCGACTTTCGTTCTCTCTATGTTGATGGTTCCAGCATTGGTCCATATACTTCGATATAGAAGAGGAGAAATAGAATTTGAATTGTCTTCAAAGCAAATTTGGTCTTCTGCGATTATTATTTCTTTATCGATGTATATTTTTCTTACAAGATTTTTGAATTACGTTTCCGACATGAACAATATGGATTCTGATAATGCATTCCTATTCTCTTTTAGTTTATGTCTAGTATTACTATGTTCCTTCTTACCAAAATTATGGGGAAAAATCGGTGAAATACCTTTGAAAAACACAATCATAGTTTTACTTATAGCGGGTTCAGTTACCATTGGTGGAATTAGTATTTTCTCAGAGGAATTAGGTAAGGATATCACGGGTTCTTCTGAAGAAGTACCTCCTGGTTTAGAATCATATGAATCTCTTAGAGAATATAGTATTGAATTCAAAGGGGGGCAAACTAATATGTTTATTGTAGATGCTTCTAATTATGTTAATCCCACAGAAAGCGCGCCAATAAGGGACTTATCTATATTAGATGCCATTGAAGATGCACAAGTAAATAATTTGGATAATATTAGGAATACATCCACAATTAGTTTAGTTAATATCCTAAAAGCTATACATGTCGATGTCGAATTTGAAGGTCTTGAGTTGTATGACCAAAGTCTTTGGGACTTGCTTCATGATGAGTGTTGGGATGAATCAAATAATCCCCTACGTCCTGATTGTTGGGCTTATGTAATTTCTAGTAGAGAAGATATAATCAACATAGTATTCGATACATTGTCTCCAGAAATTAGATCGATGTTAATGAATGCAGATACTGGAATGGGTGAAACTAAGACCTTGGTATATGTAAATCAACCTTACATCAATCTTGGGGCTGCAGCAAGTTTAAGAGATTCTATTGACTTTTATTTGACAGGAGATGGCTGCAATTCAGCTCTTGATTGTAGTACATTGGGAGTAGACGGCGTTTCCAACTCTCTCTTAACCGGAGGGCTTCCTGTATCTTTAGATATTAACAAAGGAATACACGATGCACAATCTGACTCAACTATTGCAACAATGATTATTCTTCTATTTATCATGTCACTCTTATTCCGTTCTCCAAGATTGTCAATTTTCACTATGATTGCAGTCGGTGCAGTAGTTTTATGGCAACCAATCCTCATGAAATTAGGTTCTGTGAATGTAAATGTATTTACAGCAATGATAGGTACTATAGTATTCGGAATAGGAGTAGATGATTCTATACATATTGTTGACAGGATAAAAGATGAAAGAGAAACGCCCTCTGGAATAGTTACTTCTATTTCTAGAACTGGGCATACGATATTTGAGACTACTGCTACAACATGCGCAGGACTCTCTGCAGGACTATTTGTGGCAATACCGGGTTTACAAAATTTCTTTATTCTCATGATGTTATTATTGGTTTTGGCATTATTGACCAGTTCAATATTATTACCAACTATGATAGTTGCATATAACGAGTTTAGGTCCAGAATAACCGGAAATGGTACATGGTTAGACTATGAAAGCAGTGGCACTATATCTTTAGAACCTACAATTGATGCAATTGTCGAATTCCAATAAAAACAACTATTTTTGGTGAGGGAGTAGGGAATAAGCCCCTTTCTGTTCACCTTTCGGCTGGTCGCATTCAACTATGCATCCTACCCGGCCCTGTTGATGCCATGCGGGCCTGCTTGGACTTGCTCCGGTGGAGTTGCTCGTTCCAGCTGAGTTCAGGAAACCTCACCTTTTCAGGATCATCGTACCCCTGGCCCAGTTCGTTTCTGTTGCAGAGCTGCCCCTCCCGGGACTCCGACTTACGCCGGACCACCTGCATCTTGGAGAGGGGACTTTCCTCAGTGTCGTACACTGTCAGCGACCCTCCTACTCCCTCTATCTTATCCACTTAGCACTTGTGCATGAACTTCTCGGTTGAATGTTTGTGATTTAGCCTTATTATTACAGTGATTATTATAGAAATTATAATTCACCTACTGACTCACGATATTCTGTGGCTGCGGTGGAAGAACTAAAGAAAGAGGCCGGGATTACAGCCTGCAAATATGTAAAAAATGGTATGAAAGTTGGTCTTGGGACTGGCTCAACCGTAAAATATACAATAATTGAATTAGGTAGAATGATAGCAGAAGAAGATTTGGAAATAATTGGGGTACCAACCAGTGAAGCGACTAAGGAATTAGCCGAATCATTGAATATTCCACTATCAGATTTATCTGAGATTAAAAAATTAGATTTAACTATAGATGGTGCTGATGAATTCGATACAAATTATGATTTAATTAAGGGCGGAGGAGGAGCACTAACAAGAGAAAAAATAGTTGCATTAGCATCTAATGGAATGATTGTAGTAGCTGATGACAGAAAGAAAGTATCAACACTTGGAAAATTTCCACTTCCTGTTGAAGTTTCAATCCCTAATTGGGAAGAAGTTAAAGAAAATATATCTAATTTTTGTCCAGGTGAAGTAAATCTAAGAATGGAAAATGAAAATCCATTTGTGACTGATAACGGTGGTTACATACTAGATTGTAATTTCGGTCCTATAATCTCAAAACCAGATATTTATGAAAAGAAGATTAATTCAATCGAGGGGGTAGTAGAGGTCGGTTTATTTGTTGGTATTTGTGATGTGGTAATTTTTTCTTCATTATCTGGAATTCAAACTTTAATTAAACCAAATGGAAGAATATCATGACACTCTTTCCGTCGTGATTAAATTACTTAGCCAATTCGGAGGGGTGGGTCTGTAGCTTAGTCAGGTAGAGCGCCCGGCTCTTAACCGGGCGGCCGCGGGTTCGAACCCCGTCAGACCCGCTATATTTTGTGACTATCAATCGAGGTTTCATAACTGTGATGCGCTTGAGCGGTATAGTAGGGTGTGAAGAACATGGCAAAAGATTGTTGGATTGGAGATGTCCATAAAGGTAATTTCGATGGCCAAGAAATAGAACTGAAGGGATGGATTCATAGAACCAGAGGCTCTAATAAAATCCGATTTTTAGTTCTTCGTGACTCTACAGGAGTAATCCAATGCGTTATTAAGCGAGATTTGGTAGGTGATGAATCATTTGATTTGATTAAATCAGCATTAATTGAATCTAGTATAATCTTGAAAGGTTTAGTTGAAGCCACTGACCGCGAACATGGTCATGAAATACAAGTTAATAGTGTAGAAATAATTGGAAGCGTTAATCCCGAACGACCATTCCCTATAACTGAATCAGCGATGTTAGAAGCAGAAGGAGGTGAATCGGAATTCTTACTTGATAACAGACATTTGTATCTTAGAACTGGTAGAATGACTACAATGCTCAAGATACGTTCAACTATATTCGGCACAATACATTCTTATTTTCGTAATCAGGATTTTATTGAGTATCAGGCTCCAAATTTTGTAGCTGGGGCGGTTGAAGGAGGAAGTACATTATTTGAAGTACCTTATTTTGGAAAGAAAGCTTATCTCACACAATCATGGCAACTTTATGCGGAGGCTGCGATGCCTGCTTTGGAGAGATTGTATACAATTGCTCCGTCATTTAGAGCAGAAAAAAGTCGTACGCGAAGACACCTTACAGAATTTTGGCATGCTGAAATGGAAGTAGCATGGGCATCAAATGATGAAATAATGAAATATGGAGAAGGTGTTGTACGTGCTACTGCTAGAAATCTTTTGGAAGAAAGAGAAGATGAATTGAATGAAATAGGAAGGGATTTAGATTTAATTGCAAGATATGCAGATAGTAAATATCCTATAATGAGATACGATGAAGCTGTAGAAATTCTCCAAAGTAAGGGAGTAGATATTGAATGGGGACAAGATCTTGATTATTCAAAAGAAAAAATATTAACTGCCGATTTTGCTGTTCCTCATTTTTTAACTCATTATCCTAGAGTTGCTAAACCATTCTATCATAGACCTGATCCCGATGATACAAAATATGTATTATGTCATGATTTACTTGCACCTGAAGGTTATGGAGAGATAATTGGAGGTGGGGAAAGAACTTGGTCTGAAGATGAAATATTGGAAAGAATAGATGAGGAAGGAACGCCCCGTGAACCCTATGAATTTTATATCGATACTCGCAGATATGGAGGTGTTCCTCATGGCGGTTTTGGTCTAGGAGTAGATAGACTATGCGCTTGGTTGGCAGGTGCAGACCATATACGTGAAGTAATACCTTTTCCTCGAGATTCTAGGCGCGTAACACCATAAAAAACATTAGTATATATTTGATTACTTCATCCAATAAGCATGGGAAACAACGATGTATCGTCGTTAATGCCTGTAATTGGCATCTCTGCAATAACGGCTAGTCTCTGCTGTTTACCTTCGGTTATTTGGGTACTATTTGCCGGATCATCTGCGATAGTCGCTGCTAATTCGTTATCTGAGACTTTATACTATTCATCCTTTAGATATTTACTTTATTTAATATCATTCTTTATGATTTCAATTGGTCTGATAATCCATTTTAGAAAAAGAGGTATTTGCACATTAAATGATGCAAAGAAGAATCAAAGAAGAATTGTCAATACTAGTTTAGCAGTTTTTACAATATCAATCATCTTTTACTTAATATGGAACTATGTAATTTTAGAAATTATTGGAATTGCAATAGGTCTTCCTTGGGAAGAATCAGCATTCTGGAATTAATATCTAGTCGAATGTCTCATAGGATAGTGCCTTGTGGCAGGGACATGGTAGATGACTGGCGAGAACTTGACATTGGAAATCCAACCCAAGAGCATTCTATGCTTAGAGAAATGGTACGTGATTTTGTAAGACAAGAAGTTGAGCCACAGGCTTTGGAACATGATAAAAATGAAAAGTTCAATATTAATTTATTTCGTAAATTAGGAGAGTATGGCCTCCTTGGTATCTCTGTGCCTGAAAAGTATGGAGGGGCGGGAATGGACGCCACTGCTGTTGCTATTGTAAATGAGGAATTATCATATTCCGATCCAGCATTTTGTTTAGCATATTTGGCACATGCACAACTTATGGTTAACAATCTTGCACAAAACGGTTCAGAAGAACAAAAGTCTCGAATTCTTCCCAAAGTATGTAGTGGTGAGTGGATAGGTTGTATGGCAATGAGTGAGCCTGGATATGGGACTGATGTACTTGGTATGCAAACTAGTGCAGTAGAAAAGGAAGATGGTAATTGGCTAATCAATGGCAATAAAATGTGGATAACAAACGGAGCAATTGATGATCAAGGCACTCCTGCAGATATTGTTTGGCTTTATGCAAGAACAGGAGAAGATGAGAAAGGCCGTACACAAATTAGTACCTTTTTGGTTGAAAAGGGCATGGAAGGATATCAAGTTGGTCAGAAAATATACGATAAAAGTGGTATGAGGGCTAGCAATACAGCTGAATTAGTATTTGACAATTGTTTGGTCCCGTCGGAAAATATAGTTGGTAATGTTGGAGAATCGATGATTCATATGATGAGAAATCTAGAGATCGAACGAATCGGTCTTGCTGCAATGGCATTAGGAATCGCTAGACGTAGTCTTTCCGCGATGAACAAATATGCTAGTGAAAGAGAAGCCTTTGGACATCAAATAAGAGATTTTGGCCAAATTCAAAGGCATATTGGCGAGTCTTGGGCCGAATATAGGGCTATTAGAGCATATGTATATGATACAGCGGCAAATACAAATCTAGAATTAGCAGGAAATCGTCTAGATTCTGATGGAGTCAAATTATTTGCCACCACTGCCGCAAAAAATATTTCAGATAGAGCAATACAAGTAATGGGAGGATATGGTTACGTCGGAGAATATGTTGTAGAGAGACTTTGGAGGGACTCAAAATTACTCGAAATTGGTGGCGGCACATTAGAAAGCCATCAAAAGAATATAACGCGCGATTTAGTCAAAGATCCGGATGCAATAGAACGTTAATTTTTGGTAGTCCCGCCCGGATTCGAACCAGGGTCCCCAGGACCAAAACCTGAGATGATGGACCACTACACTACGGGACTTCGCACCCATCCGTGACACTACTTCAATTTGTATTTGACGGGACATAGTTGCGGTACCATCAAGGCATATGCAATTTTCGCAGAGCTGTGAAGGCACTGAACTCTCTCTTTATGGTAGCGTTAATTGTATGTTGCCCACTATCTTCTTTTTCTTCATTAATGAACGATGAGGGCAATGAAATTACCCTCAATGTTTTGACTAATGATGTTGTAGAAAATTTGATACCAGAAACTAATCCTTGGATAGATTCTGGCATCTATGACAGAATAAACTCGGGTAACACTAAAGTACGTGTCACTGCAATAACTTGGTCAATCAAAAATTTGAATGATTGGCAACAAAAAAATAATATTTTTGAAAAACAAGAACCAGCTGCAGAAGGTGAAAAATTAATATTCAATGAACCAAAAGATGGCCAAATAAA
>QQRX01000030.1 GCA_003602595.1 Candidatus Poseidoniales archaeon
GAGTTATTAGGAGGTTATCAATTATTCTTAAGGAGAGTAACAATCCCAATCTTACTTGTATTAATTTTACTATTATCATATACTCTCTTTTCAAGTTTCATTAGTTCAGACAATGCTACAATTTTGGCTTTTGGTTTTACCGGTTTATTATTAGGTCCTGTATTGAACCTTGATCGTCTTTTGGCAGAGTGGTTAAAATAGATTATTTTCTATTTTTTTGTTAATTTAGCCGAATATGTCAAATGGTAAGTACAGGTAGACATGCATTAATGGGTCTATTAGATGAAATGATTTTTAGCTTTCTTGGGTTAGAGTCTCCAAGCCTATTGGAGTTAATATTTGCAGGTTCAGCCGTGATTGGTGGTGGACTTTTTTTGTTTTGGTTTGCATTAGTAATGATTGGAGGAATAACTGCTGATATCTTTGATGGAGTATTCGGGACGGACATAGATGCAATTGGTGCGGATGCTTCATTCAAAGCCTTAACATTTCAAGGTATAATGGCGTTTTTAATGTTCTTTGGTCTTGGTGGTTTATTTGTTCTAAAATCAGATGGAAGCAATGCAATTGCGATCATTGTTGGGGGAATGACTGGTTTTGCTTCTATGGTAGGGACTGGAAAATTATTTGAATTTTTTATAGGTCTCCAAGCCGATGGTACAATAGATATTGAAAATGCTGTCAACGCTAGAGGAACAGTTTACCTAACTATTGGAGAAGAAAATATTGGCCAAGTACAGGTTAATGTTGGCGGAACTATGCGAACTTACCCGGCACGTTCTTTCAATAAAACCACAATTGAAACAGGTGTAATGATACAAGTAAAAGAAGTTGTAGCCGGTGTTTTAATAGTAGAAAGGATTTAATTTTCCTTTTATATTTTGTACCAGTACGGCGAAGCATTCATGACTGAATACTCTCTCATGGGTATCGGAGATATTGAAGATGGTAGTATTTGAAGCAATGCAGAATGATAGTAATGATGGTGGGGGAGCATTACTGATAATCATGCTTTTTGCGATGATTTTAGTTTTTGCGGCTACTATAATGTTCTTTGCACAAAGATACAAAAGATGTCCGCCGGATAAAGTAATGGTAGTTTACGGACGAACAGAAAAAGGTAGGGCCTCAAAGACAATACATGGTGGAGCAACTTTAGTTTGGCCCCTGATTCAAGATTATGCTTTTTTGCCCTTGACTCCAATAACTATCCAAATACCACTTGAAAACGCGCTTTCACTACAAAACATTAGGATAAGTATACCAAGTACGTTCACAGTTGCAATTAGTACTGATCCGCCCGTTATGTCAAATGCAGCAAACAGACTACTTGGATTAAGTATCGCAGATATCGAGTCTATGGCGGCTGACATCATTTTGGGTCAATTACGTCTTACAGTTGCTTCTCTTACAATTGAACAAATTAACCAGGATCGTGAAGCATTCCTATCAGAAATTCAAAAGAATGTTGATACTGAACTTCTGAAAATAGGCTTGTATCTCATAAATGTTAACTTAGTAGACATTACTGACGATTCTGATTATATTGAAAGTATTGGTAAGAAAGCCGCTTCTCAGGCACGCGCCAATGCAGATGCAGATGTAGCTAGAGCGAGACAATATGGTGCAACTGAAGTTGCTAGAGCAAAGAAACTAGAAGATGAAGCAGTCGCTCAAGCAGAAGCTGAAGGTCTAATGAGTGTAAAAAAGGCTGATGTAGATCGTAGGATGTATGTTGAACAACAAGAGGCTGAGGCCATTACAGGTGAAAATACTGCTAGAGCATCAATCGCTCGTTCTAATGCTGAACTTGCAATAGAGCAAGCCAAAGCAAAACAATCTGCTGAAGTCGAACAAGCAAGGGCAGAAGCTGAAATTCAGAGGGCAAAATTCGTGGAAACAGAAGAAACTCTACGCGCACAAGAAATTGTTCGTGAAGAAATTCAGAAACAGCAAATAGAAATTGCAGCAGCTGCCGAGGCAGAACGTATACGCGTAGTAGCACAAGGTGAGGCTGATGGTCTACTTGCAAAATATACTGCTGAAGCAACGGGTATTCAAAGAGTTCTAGAAGCAAAAGCTGCAGGTTATACTGATTTAGTTAAGAGTGCTTCCGGGGATGCAAAAGCAGCAGCTACGTTATTGATGGTCGAGAAAATAGAAGCTATGGTAGCCGCACAAGTTGAAGCAATAAGAAACCTCAAGATAGACAAAGTCACTGTTTGGGATGGAGGTAACGCCTCTGGAGATGGATCTTCTGCAACCAGCAATTTCGTTAGCAGTTTAGTACAAAGTTTGCCACCTATCCATGATGTAGCAAAGATGGCTGGCGTTGATTTACCTGACTATTTAGGTTCTATCAACGAGTTGCCTGATGATTCCTGAGTTATACAATCGTCATCCTCTTGAATGACTTATATTTCGGAATCAATATGGTAAGGGAAGATGTGGTAATAGTTGGAGGTGCTCGAACTCCTTTTTGTGAATGGCAAGGAGGAAAAAGAGGAGATGGTAAACCCGGAGGTTTATTGAAAGATACTAGTGCACTCAAGTTAGGTGAAATAGCTATTAGAGGGGCACTAGATAAAACTGGAACTTCTCCAAAAGATATCGATCATGTTGTAATGGGTTATGCATTACAAACTTGTGATCAAGCAATTTTTGGTGCCAGACATGCAGGATTAGGAGCAGATATACCCAAGGAAGTTCCTATGCTAACACTATCAAGAATTTGTGGTTCAGGGATTCAATCAATAATTACTGGTGCACAGATGATAATGCTTGGAGAAGCTTCAACAATAGTTTCCGGGGGCATGGAGAATTTATCTCAATCGCCGCATGTGCTACGTAGCATGAGGGATACTTACAAACTGGCAAGACCTCCAAAAAAAGGTACAATTTTGGAAAAGGATATGGAAGATTATCTTTTTTCTAATCTACTGGATAGTATGTGTGGGTCATTCATGGCTCAAACATCTGATGAGATTTGCCGCAGGAAAGGGATTACTCGTAAAGAAACTGATGAATTTGCCGCTCTTTCACATAAAAGAACGGCTTCTTCAATTGAGAATGGTATATGGGAACAAGAAATCGTTCCAGTTGGTGAAATAACATACAAAGATGAGGACCATGTAGTTTTAGATTCTACTCCTGAATCTTTGTCAAAACTAAGAACTGCTTTCGGCCCGGAAAGTCTTGTTACTGCAGGTAACGCCAGTGGAGTTGTCGATGGTGCTGCTGCTGTAGTGATAAAATCAGCATCTCAAGCATCCTCTGATGGAGATTCTCCCTTGGCTCGTATTGTTAATTGGGGCATTGTAGGTTTAGAACCAGCAATTATGGCATATGGTCCTGTACCAAGTAGTCGCTTAGCCCTGAAAAAGGCAGGGTTGAAAATTGAAGATATTGATCGTTGGGAAATTAATGAAGCATTTGCAGGACAAGCTGTAGCTTGTATCAAAGACCTAGGGTTAGATATCAATAAGGTCAACATCAATGGAGGTGCAGTAGGATTGGGGCATCCTCTAGCTGCAACAGGTACTAGATTAGTCTTAACATTAGCACACGAACTAAAAAGATGTGGTGGGAAATACGGAGTTGCAACGGCTTGCATAGGCGGTGGACAAGGGATAGCCATAGTCTTGGAATCTATCAAATAATTCCAGCAATATCTATGACATATCTCATTAAACTTCCAATTACTGCAAGTAAGAATGGATAAGTCAACAATCTTTGAGGAATTAATTTTATCGCAGTTCTTGATCCTAGCCATGAAATTATTGGCATAGCGATTGCAATAATTATTATTGAATATCCTAATTCATCCAACAGTTCTCTTCCTGTACCATCAATAACTAGATGAGAAATTATTCCTACAGGGACCATTAACATTACAATATGTGCTGATGTTCCTGCTGCATAATGTGGCTTCCAAGAAAATAATGTACGATGAAAAGTGACAAGTAACATACCACTTCCCATTCCTAGAGCCCCAGAAGTCATACCTCCGAGGAAGCATAAAATTCTATATTTCCTCAAAATTTTTTTTGTTATTTTTTCAGGCGGTATTCCTCCATTATCTCCTAATGCATTCTCTCCTCTTAATTGTCTTATAGTTTTTATTATCACCCATATTAGTAGCCCCGAGGCCGCTATTTTAATTGTAAAATCTCCTAAAAAGATAATTAGGAAATAACTTGCCAGTGTTCCGAATATAGCTCCCAAAATAGCAGGCAATACACCGCTTTTTCCAATTTCAATTATAGCATATCCTCCTTTCATATGAGCCATTCTACTTCCTAATGATACAGATAAAATCAACATCAAAGATCCCAAAACAGACAATGGAATCTCCCAACCTACTAGATAATGTAAAATTGGCATATAAAGGACTCCTCCTCCCAGTCCTAACGGCGAAAATAAAAAGGCAGTGACTAATATTAGAAAAATTGCTAAGACAATTTCTATCTCCATTTTTTCACTCTTCTTCGTTAATGTACCAATTTTTCTTTTGTGGGGACAAGGGTCTTTTCATCCATAATGGCCTACGTTCTTTTCTCGGGTGAGTCTCTCTTTCTTTTGCCATTTTATTCCATTTTTTGTAATATTCAAATGACTTTTGTGTATCTACTTCTATATCTCCATATTTTTCACTCGAACTAGGTTTACTAAGTTTCACCTTTTGTAGCCAACAATGCGCCCCACTTATGGGATCTGGTTGAACTGCATGAGTAATGTTTTGATGCACTCCTCCGTCTCTCCACCAAATTCTATTTGTATCGGGATCATCGGATTTCCAAGATTCTACTCCACTCAAAGTACTCATTCGCCATTTGCCATCTCCATTATCTTTAATATCTACAGTATTTGTCAAGAAACGATTCCCAGAATCCTGATTTCTCCTCCATCTGCCTATGTGATGTGAACATCCAACCACTCCTGGTTTTATCGACTCGGTTACCCAAACTTTATCGACAAACCATCCTATTTCCGTTTCTATCTTCAATAGTTCTCCTTCTTCAATTTCTAATTTTTTTGCATCTTTAGGATGAAGCCATATTGGATTCCTATGTGCTATTTCTACTAGCCATTTAGCATTTGCTGATCTTGAATGTATATGTTGCGGAAGTCTAAAATTAGGTAATAGGCAGTATTCATTTTCTCCTTGTAAATTACTTGGATGAACTTGACTATTTATTTTATAATGAGGTATAGTATGTTCCGGATAGCCAAATTCTTTCATGGTAAAAGAATAAAATTCTTGCTTTCCTGAAGGAGTTGGCCAACCCTCCTCTTCATGTTTTTTGTACGTTGCAGGCTCTATCAAAAATGCTCCATGCTTTCGCATATATTCTAAAGCATCAAGATTTTCTTTTTCTGCTGCTTCTGTCAGGCCTGGTACACGCTCAAAAGTATATTTGTAATATTCATCTATCGTAATTTTTTCATTTTCCCTGTAAGGACTCATGAAATGTTCTCTAATTCCCAACGTACCATCATCTATTTTCCATGATAACTCTATCCAAAACTCATCTTCTTCCCATACCTCTCCGGGATTGGTTTCATGGGTGAATTCGACATCCTTTCCTTCTCTACGTGAAAACTCTCTTAGTACAGGCTGTCTAAATGCAACCCATTTTCCTGCTGAGGTCGCATATGAATTAATATCATGACGCTCAGAAGCATGCCCCATCGGTAAAACATAGTCGGCAAAAAAGGCAGTTTCATTCCATGTCGGAGTTAATGCTATATGACAACCTACGGCCTCTCTATTTTGCAGCATTTCAATCCAAGTAAATCCATCAGGATATGTCCAGACTGGATTAAAAACTCTGGTAAAATAAACATCCATTTTTCCTCTCCCTTCTTTTATCATATGTGGAAGAATATGGCTCATTTCGAAATGTGATAAAGTATATTCTGGAGGGAAGTGTAATTCATTCCATCCATCTGGATCAGGAGGTTCATCAAATAATTCAGGCTTAAACTTAGACCAAGAATTAGGGGCTGTACCTCCTTCAGTTCCTACTGAACCAGTCAAAACATTCAGGAAATGTAAGGTTCTACTCACTTGCCAGCCGCCAAGATTACCTATTGCTGCAGCTCTCCAAACATGAGTACACAGTCTTTTACCTGCTGTTGCTACTATTTCTCCTGCTTCTATTACTTGTTGGACTGGTATGCGACATTCTGATGCAGCATATTCTGGAGTATATTTATCATATTCAATCAGTAGTAATTCAATAAATCTATCAAATTCACATTTTTCCTTTGGATGCTCTTCTTTCATCCAATCATCCCAATTGACCCAATTTTCCATAAATTCACGATCATATAATTTCTTTTCTAAAATCATTTTTGCCCATGCTAAAAATAATGCAGGTTCTGAACCCGGCCATGTTGGTAGCCAATGATCTGCCATTGCAGCAGTATTTGACAATCTTGGATCTATTACGATTAATTTAGCTCCATCCATCATGCCTTCTAAGATTCGTTGGGCATGTGGATTGAAATAATGCCCAGTTTCCAAATGTGACGAAGTCAGAAGAATAACTTTTGCATTAGCGTGGTCGGGAGATGGACGATCATGTTTATGCCAAAGCGCATATCCAGTTCTCGCACCAGCTGAGCAGATATTGGTATGCGAATTGTGACCATCTACTCCCCATGCTTTCAAGACTCTATTTGTATATCCTTCATGTCCAGGTCTACCAACATGATAGACTACCTTATCTTTAGCCCCAGTTTTGAGTGAAGATCTTATTTTACTTGCAATATCATCTAACGCTTCTTCCCAACTTATTCTCTCCCATTCGCCCGAACCTCTTTCTCCCTTTCTTCTCAAAGGAAATAAAATTCTTTCAGTATCATTTATTTGATTTATTGTTGCAGGACCTTTTGCACAATTTCTTCCTCTTGATCCAGGATGATGAGGGTTTCCCTCAAATTTGCTAACTTTTCCTGTTTCTTTGTCAACATATGCCATTAGACCACATGCTGATTCACAATTAAAACATGTAGTTGGAATAAGTGAATAATTTTTTTCAATTCTTTTTGGCCATGCTTGAGCATCTAATTCTGTATGATTATGCCAATTTTCTGGTGAAGGATATTTTCTTAATGGCCCGTGGTTATTCAAATTTATTTCTCTCCTAGAGAGATCTGATATAATGTTTAATTTTACTGCAATTCTCTCAATAAGACTGTCTTTTTTCATTAAGAAATCACCTACGTTAATGACTCCATTTGAGGTTTAATTATCATTCTCTTCCCTTCATGCCAATAGAATATCAATACTCCAATTGAAATTAAAACATAGATTATTTTATCATAGTTAGATATCAGTAATAATGATGCAATTCCTATGAGTAAAGTATCAATTAAAAATCTAAAGGGAAGTAATTTATCTTTTGACCATGATCTACCTTTGGCTTGTTGTAGTAACCAGGCTGTATAGACACCGGTTAGAATTGAGACTGGTATGCCTATTATTGCTAATGTTTTAAGATAAACTATATTCATATCCAAAATGATTATACCCAAATTTAATATTAAAATACCTCCAAAAACTGAAAGAATATATGCTCCCTTAACTAACCAAGAATCCCAATTCGGCCTAAGCATAACATAAAGAAATCTTTCAGGCCTATCTAGATCCATTACTAATAAAATTCCTGTAATGGCCAAAAATACCAGACTTATTCCTATTACTGGCCATAATAGTCCGTACTCGTTCAAGTCATAATCAAATAATAGCCAGCCTATCATTGCCACCATGTAAAGGCCGGCAGAAATCGCCTTCGTCCATATGTAGGCAGATACTTCCCATCCCCACAAAATTCCTTTACTAGGTTGGTCATAAGTCCTTTTTGCATTTACTTCAGTATTATTATCTAATTTCTCCATGACATCTCTAATAATTGCCCTGTCACGTTGATTTGATGATTTAGCTTTCTTTTCTAGTGCTAATTGTACTATCATAGAATTAGTGTTCGCAATAGAAATTCTTTCCTCTGCATATTTTGCATAGTGTCCAACGCCAGCCACCTGTTCGCTCCACATGTAGGACTGTGTTCTTTCCGTTGCCAACGGATCTAACATTTCCGGACTCGCATCAATGTAGAATAGATTTGGCTTAGCACCTGATTCAGGTTTTCTAACACTCACATTATTTTCTAATATATAATTCGATATTGAAGAATTTTCTTCATCTAAGTCGCCGGAGATAATAGCTTCTGTAGGACAAACAATGACACACGCTGGCTCATACGACTCTTCTATTCTATGCGCACAATAATTACATTTTGCCGCAGTGCCTTTATTTGGATCTATGTACAAAGCATCATAGGGACAGGCTTGCATACATGATTTACAACCTATGCATCTTTCATCATCAAAGTCGACTATTCCATCTTCTCGTGTGAATAAAGCAATAGTTGGGCATATTGTTGTACATGGGGAATCTTCACAATGATTGCACCTGTGTACTGAAAACTCTCTCGAATTATTGGGATATTCTCCAGTTTCAATATATTTAACATGAGTTCTATTAACTCCAATCGGTACTTCATGTTCTGATTTACATGCAACTGTACATGCATGGCATCCGATACATTTCCTATTATCAATTACAAAGCCGTAGTTTACCATGTTCCTACATCCTCATAGGCCCACTACTAGCCCTATTATTCCTGCTGTTCCTATCCATGCTCCTAGGGAAGATCCTAAGTTTCCGAAAGTAGTGACTAGTAATATTTTTCCAACATTATTTTTCCAAAATAAAGACAAATCATCCAATTTTAGAAAATCTTGTGCATCTTTGCCCGTTGGAGGGGACATTTTGAATTGTGTGTAGCCAGCAAACCATCCTGCTGCTAGTGTCGGATTTAATGAAGTAAAAGGAGATGCCAAAGCACCTACTACGACTGATAATGGATGCCCTCTAGCAATTATTATTCCTAATCCAGCAAAAGCCATATTCAATAACAACCAAGTTTTAGCGATTTCTTGGATAGCAGCAATTTCGCCATTGTATGCCAACCAACCTACTGCGGAAAAAATTAATATTGGTATCAATAACATAACTATTTTCGGCCACTTGGACTTCGTAGGACTTTCATTTAATTCATTAATTATTTTTTCCGAATCATTTTTTTCTTTGTTCAGATTTTCATTAATGCCGTTCACATGTCCTGCACCTACAACGACCAAAACTCTTCCTTTATGCCTTATCTGCCTTATTTTTTCAGATAAATAGATATCTCTTTCATCTATTAGTGCATATCCCGCACCTGGTGCTATACTACGGGCTTCTTCTAACATATTACTAAGCATATCAGAATCTTCCAATAATTCATCTATCGGTATTTCTTCATCATCTTCTGCCCACAACATCGCATATAGGACCTTCCATTTTTCTCTAAATCCCATTTTCTTCCAAGCCCTTCTCAATGTAATGACAACGTCACGGTCAACCAATTCTACTGGTATCTCTCGTTCTTCTGCAGCATTAACGGCTGCTAATAGTTCAGCACCAGGCTTTTCACCAGTACTAAGTCCCATTCTTCTTTGTTCTGCAGCCAATGCGGATTGTAAAATGACCATCGGCGCTTTTCCCTCTTTCACTATTTCAAGAAGAGTTTCAGACTCTAATTTCTCAGGTTCTTTTAACGCCCTTAATCTAGATTCACATAATTCTACTGCAACAATATCGGGATTCCATGAATCAATCTCTGTAAGGACGGTTTCAATCGATTTCTTACTTATATGTGCTGTTCCTATTATTCTTAGATTTTCATCAAAATCACATACGTCTCCAGAAATATTCTCTGACATTAAAATCACTCCAATGAGGCCATAGATGTGTATAAGTCATAATGTTCTCTAACATCATGTACTCTGATAATATCTACTCCTTTCTTAGGCGCCATTGCCGCCACACCCAGTGTTCCTGCGAGCCTATTTTTGGTTTGATTCCTTCCCAATAAATCCTTAAACATTTTTTTCCTACTAACTCCCCACATTAAAGGCATTGATTCGTGTGAAACAATTTGTCTACCTGCCGATAATAGACTTAAATTGTGTTCAAGGAGTTTCCCAAAACCTATCCCTGGATCATTAATTATTTTTCGCTTATCTATTCCAGATTCTATTAATTCTTCACTTATAAGTTTCAAATATTCTTTAACTTCTGTAACTACATCCTTATAATGAGGGTTATTTTGCATATTTCTAGGTGTTCCTTGCATATGCATTATGCATATAGGCACATCATTCTCTAAAATTACATTTTTCATGTTGGGGTCTGACAAAGCAGAAATATCATTTATCATATTTGCACCATGTCTTAATGCACTGATTGCAACATCTGATTTTCTCGTATCTACTGAAATTCCTATATTGGGTAATTCATCTCTAATTATTTCAATAGCCTTAGATACTCTATCTAATTCTTCTTTTAATGTAACTTCAGTAGCTCCGGGGCGGGTCGACTCTCCGCCGATATCTATCCAATCAGCACCATTTTCAGACATGAAAATAGCCCTTTCTAATATTTCATCTAAATTACTCGTTCTAGACTTCTCAAAAAAGGAGTCTGGAGTGACATTAATCACCCCCATTATTCTTGGAAAGCCGTTGTCTCGGCATTTTATAATAGGTCGCCAGTCAGCCATCTTATCTCTCTATCCTACGTATCCTTTATGATGTGACAGACACGCAAGCCTCCAATGGTTATGGGAGAGGACATAGGTGATGAACNCTTACAAAGTAATAGTGGAGTATCCAATAATCAATCTCCTGATGGTCAAACTTTGTTAATAATGGATTCAATAATACAACGGCTAAAACCAAAAGATTCGCACCACGTTAGAGAAATGATAAATCAAAGAGGGTTGATGTCTGGAGCATTGATGATGACTAGTGCTTTATTCTGGTGGATATCAATTAAAAAAGGAGGAAATACTGTTAATGATTCAAATATCCCCGCATCAATGATAGGCCAATTTGAGTTTGAAATGTTAAGTTTAATTGTGGCTGCCATAATTTTTCTTTCGACTTTTGTTATTGTAATGGGAAGGGAAAAAGGAAACGCCACAATATCCAATTTAGGTGGTCTATTAATAGTTCTAGGGATGTTCTACATAATAGAGCCATTACTTCTCCATTACGGTGAATTAGGAGGAGAAACTGCATTATTTGCTACTGGAAGACTTCTAACACTCTCTGTTATGGTCTATTTAGGATCAAAATTCTTTTTTGATGCACTTCTCCTTCAATGGGTTAGTTCAAGCATGTTAAATATGGACGTAAATATCTCTGCATCTTATGAAAACCATGATGTTGAGGGACATACTGATGAAGAGAATCCCTACGCATAAACTCTGTGAATACTTCTGAATCAAATGAGATTTGTGTTCTTAGACTAGGTCATAGGAGAGAAAGGGATAAGAGAATAACTTCTCATCTGGGACTTACAGCACGCGCTTTCGGTGCTGATAAGATTATATTATCCGGTGAAGAAGATAATTCTCCTATTGAAACGTGGAATTCTGTAACATCACGATTTGGAGGTGATTTTAATTGCCATTATGAACCAAAACCATTAAAATTTCTAAGAAAAATATCTAATAATAAATCCTCGACAATAATTCATCTGACAATGTATGGTGAAGATATGGAAGAGACAATACCGAAAATACCAATTGATAATCCTCTGATTATTGTAGTTGGAGGGACTAAAGTCCCAGGTGAGATTTATGGCTTATCAGATTATAATATTTGTATAGGTAACCAACCACATTCAGAAGTTGCTGCTTTAGCTATTTTCCTAAATAGATGGGTAGGTAAGATAGATGCCAATGAAAAATTTAGAGGAGGAGAAATAAAGGTATTGCCTTCTGTCCGAGGAAAGAAAGTTTTTATTTCTGAGGAAGAGTAAATAATGTTTCTTTAACACGCCTTTTCAGTTATATTGTTCTCAATGATTAATAGTCGTAGTTTGGCAGCATTGCTGATGTCGGACTCTAGGATAAGGCGAGGATTCTCTCCCGGCTCTTCAGGATATGGGGTAAAAGATTATCCAACCTTCATAGATGCGGCCGATATTCTAATTGATTCAGAGAATATTCCTCATTCTAAAGGTAAAAAAGGTGTACTTTTATTGGCCGACGGCTCTAGATTTGAAGGTAAATTATTTGGTTCAGAGATAATCTCTCAAGGTGAACTAGTTTTCATAACGGGAATGACTGGATACCAGGAAAGTCTAACTGACCCTTCGTTTGCTGGACAGATTTTGACTTTTACCTGGCCCTTGTTGGGCAATTATGGCATTATTCCCGGACAATCAGAATCTTCAAGAGTTCACCCAAGAGGAGTTATTTGCAAACAAGTAATGAAAGTACCCGATCACAGAGACAGCATTGGAAGTGTACATGATTTTCTACTATCGCATAATATCCCCGGAATAGAAAATATTGATACGAGGGAATTAACAAAAAAAGTCAGAGAGTTTGGTACATTACTTTGTGCATTTGGTCCGTTGGAGAAAGAAGCAGAAATATCATCATTGTTGGAAAATATGTTACCTCCTGATAGGGAAGATTTAGTATCTTCCGTTACTTGTGATGAAGCCATTTTGATGAATCCGGGCGCTACAGATGAGAAAGGCCAAAAATTACCAAGACTAGCCGCAATAGATTGTGGTGTTAAGTATAATATTCTTCGAGAATTATGCAATCGTTTCGAAGTAGTATGGTGTCCTGCATTTTCAGATTTTGAAACAATCATGAATGATTGGAGTCCAGATGCACTATTTGCTTCTAATGGCCCTGGAGATCCTGCACATCGAGGCAATGCTTTGATTGCTCGTAACACATTGGCTTCCGCTGTTCGTGCCGGATTACCTGTCATGGGCATTTGTCTTGGCCATCAGTTAATGGGGTTGGCTGCAGGTCTTAGGACTTACAAGTTAAGGTATGGCCATAGAGGAACTAATCAACCAGTATTAGATATTGAAACAAGAAAAGTAATAATTACTAGTCAAAATCATGGTTACGCGTTAGAAGATCCAGATAATGGAATGCTATCTCCTCATCCATCTGGTCTATGTTCTGAAATTAATGAAAATATTCTGGGCGCAGATTTCAAGGTACGTCATATTAATGCTAATGATAAAACCGTTGAAGGACTCGATTTAATTGATAGGCCCGCTTTTACAATTCAATTTCATCCTGAAGCTTGCCCTGGGCCACATGATGCTTCTTCACTTTTTGATAGATTTTCAGATCTTGTTCGAAATAATAATCATAAAGAATTAAAATCATTAATTTCTGAAGGAGATACACCTTAATGCCCCGGAGGGACGATATCAAAAAAATTGCCATATTGGGCAGCGGTCCTATCCGTATAGGGCAAGCCGCCGAATTTGATTTCTCAGGCTCTCAAGCATGTCGTGCATTAAGGGATGATGGTTATGAAATAATAATAATAAATTCCAATCCTGCTACCATCCAAAATGATCCCGAGATGGCTGATAGAATATACATAGAACCACTTCTCCCAGAAGTTGTAAAGCGTATTTTAGAAATCGAAAAGCCTGACGCTTTGTTGGCAGGGATGGGTGGTCAAACTGCTCTAAACCTTGCTTCCGCTTTGTCTCATGATGGTTCATTAGATGAATTAGGGGTTGAATTAATTGGGTGTGACTTAGTGTCTATTGATGAAGCAGAAGACAGAGATTTATTCAAGAAAACATGTGAAGAAATAGATCTTCCTGTTTGTAAAGGGATAGCCTGCTCATCAATCGATGATGTCTTATTAGCCGCTGAAACTTTAGGAGATTATCCTTTTTTGATAAGGCCTGCCTTTACATTGGGCGGACTTGGAGGAGGTACAGCATTTAACAAAGGGCAATTAGTTGAGATAGCAAGTCAAGGCATTCTCCACTCAGCGATTGGGCAAGTACTTGTTGAAGAAAGCATACTTGGCTGGCAAGAGCATGAGTATGAAGTTATGAGGGACGATGCAGATAACGCAATTATCGTTTGTACTATGGAAAATCTAGACCCAATGGGCGTCCATACAGGCGAATCTATTGTTGTAGCTCCTCAGCAAACATTATCTGACCAGGATCACCAAATGCTTAGAGATGCTGCATTAAAATTGATACGTCGTTTGAATATCAAAGGAGGATGTAATGTACAATTTGCGTTTAATCAGTCTAATGGGGATTTTCGAGTAATTGAGGTAAACCCACGTGTTTCTCGTTCTTCGGCTTTAGCATCGAAAGCAACCGGATATCCTATTGCTAGAATGGCAGCACTAATAGCAGTTGGATATACTTTAGATGAATTACCAAATCCAATTACTGGTGAAGGAACTACTGCAGCCTTTGAACCAACATTAGATTATTGTGTTGTAAAAATACCCAGATGGCCATTTGATAAATTTAGAACTGCAGATAGGACGATAGGGACATCGATGAAATCAACAGGAGAAGTAATGGCCATAGGCCGTTCCTTTGAAGAGGCATGTCTTAAGGCATGGGCTAGTCTAGAATATGGAAGTCCACATCCTAGGCCGTTAACTATCGCCGATTGTTCAGATGGGGACTTTCAAGATATAGACTCAACAGCACCAATCCCGGAGGAGGTATTAGAAGAATGGCTCAGAATTCCTTCTGATAGAAGAATTTCCGCCATATTTGAAGCTTTTAGGAGAGGCTACGGAATTGAAAACATAAGAAATTTAACAGGCGGAGTAACCCGCTGGTTTCTACATAGATTTGAGGCCATGTCTTCGATAGAATTAGAAGTGATGGCTGCGGGAAAATCTGGTCTAGATATTTCTCAAATTACAGAAGAGCAATTACGTCTTTGGAAGGGGATGGGTTTCACAGATTTATATATCTCTGAAGCCTTTTCAGGGTTCTCTGCAGAAAAATCCGATAAGATAAATGAATTCTTAATTACAAAAAGAAGACATGAACTGCAAATTCATCCACGATTCAGGATGGTTGATTCATGCGCAGCTGAATTTGCTGCCGTTACTCCTTATTATTATTCCACCTATGAAGGAGGAAAGGCAACTAATGGGATTGATAAGATTCCTGAAGGTAAAAAAACTAGTAAAAAAAGAATGGTAGTAGTTGGATCTGGACCTATTAGAATTGGTCAAGGAATAGAATTTGATTACGCATGCGTACATGCTGCAGGAGCAATACAAGATCTTAATCACGAAGCGATAATAATCAATAATAACCCTGAAACTGTTTCAACAGACTTCGATACTAGCGACAGGCTTTATTTTGATCCATTGACATTAGAAACCGTTTCTGAAATATTACTGCGAGAATCTGCTGATGGAATTTTATTACAATTCGGAGGACAAACTGCAATAAATCTAGCCTTACCATTGGATGAAAATTTAGGATACTTAAATTCGATAGGACTTGACACTGTTATTCAAGGAACTAGTCCTTCTGTAATTGATGAGGCTAGCGATAGACATCGCTTTGAGAATTTTGCAGCAAAAAATAAACTAAGAATGCCTAATGGCCTTACTGCCAAGTCTTCTGAAGGAGTAAGAAATGCAGTAAAGAAAATCGGATATCCAGTTTTGATACGCCCTTCTTATGTTCTAGGCGGAAGAGGGATGGAAATTCTATCCTCTGATAATCAACTTGATGCATATATGGCAGAAGCATATATCGCCAGTGATAGGCCGCTATTAATTGATGAATATTTAGGGAATGCAATGGAATTGGACGTCGATGCAGTTTGCGACGGTAAAACAGTTCTTATTGGCGCTATCATGGAGCATTTAGAAGAAGCAGGTATACATTCTGGAGACTCTACTTGTTTTATTCCTACTCAAAATGTTTCTGAAAATATGCTATCAGAAGTAAGGGAATGGACAGAAAAAATTGGTTTGGGACTTGGAATAAAAGGATGTTTCAACATACAATTCGCCATAAAAAATGAAACATTATACGTTTTAGAAGTTAATCCTCGTGGTTCTAGAACATTTCCTTTTGTTGCTAAATCTACAGGAGTCCCTCTTGCCAGGATAGCAGCTAGAGTTGCTTTAGGTGATAATCTTGAAGATCTTCCAATACCCACTGCTCAAAATGTTGCAGTATCAGTAAAAGCTCCAGTTTTCCCATTCATAAAACTAAGAGGTTTAGATCCTGCACCTGGTCCAGAGATGAAATCAACTGGTGAAGTGATGGGCTCTCATGTACGAGCGTCCGCTGCATACCTCAAGGCGAGATTAGCTACCGAATCTCCAGTTCCTACCGAAGGAGGGGTTTATTTGACAGTTAACGATAAAGATAAAACTCGAGTTATTTCACACGCAAAAAAATTACAAGAAATGGGTTTTAAATTATATGCAACTAGTGGAACTTCCAGGACACTGAGGGAATCTGGAGAATTATCTGTTGAAACATGTTATAGGATTTCCGAAGGCTCTTCTCCTGATGCTTTGGACCTTATGAGGCAAGGTAAGATTAACTTGATTATTAATACTCCTAGCTCTACCGGGGGTGCTGTTTTGGATGGTAATATGATGAGAAGATTAGCCGTTGAATTGAATATTCCATTTGTTACTACTATGGCGGGTGCAAAGATGGAAGTTGAAGCAATATCTGAAGCTAGACTGGGTATGCCAGAACCCCGTTCTTTAGACATAAATTCCCTCTAGTCTTCCCTATTGGAAATAGTTTCAAACAAATGAACCACTTCAATTCTTTCTAATTCGGAAATTATTGATACAATTCTTGGACCATTATTCTTATCAATCAATAACCAATAAAGAGCAACAAAGGCATCCTTTATCGTAATTTCAACTTCTTTCGCAGTATCTCTTATTTCATTATTTATTATGCCACCATCCCATTCACATTTCTTCAATCTATTTTTTAAATTTAATAAAAAATTTATTTGCTCTTTGTTAATATTTTGTTTAGCCTTTTCGCTAATGACTTTTTGGATTTCTATCTTAGAATCCTCGGGAAAATGTGGTCCATTAATCCAACTTCTCATCCTTTTCAATCTTACTTCTAAAGCGGTCGTTGGTGATTTTTCCAAATGGCCACTTTTTCTAAGAGATTCCCAAACATCACTATCCTCACTTTTTATTTGAGCAAGTAGGGCTAGATGTCGGAAAGAAACTCCTGCCCATGAATCCTTTGGATCATCACCTCTATTTATTTGACTCAATCGAAGTGCGCCTTTGTTTGTTTTTCTTGCAATTTGCTGTCTTCTTGATAGTTCACCTTCAAATTTTTTTGATGTCTCTGCAAGTATCCGTTCATATTCATCTGCCATTTCAAACAAGGTATTGCCTGTATCAAAGTCAATATGTCGATTTACTTTACTTCTAGCTATAGAATACCTAAGTATTTCAGGAGGCACTAATTCTAGTGCCTCTACAGGGCCAATTGTAACACCTGTGGAACTTGACATTGGACCCATTCCCTTTATCTGAATCCATTCGTATACCATTTTCTCAGGAGGTTTGCCTCCAAGTAATTTACAAATAGGTATACCAGTATCATAACTCCCTCCTGCCGACCCATGGTCCTTACCTGCTGGCTCAGATGTAATCCCATGGATTGCCCATCGTGCTGGCCAATCTATCCTCCAAGGTAGTTTGCCCTCTGCCTTATTAATATCTGACTTCCCCTCAACTCCATTTTCATCAATCCAATGAACATATGGTTTTTCATAACGTAATACTTTAACTCCATCCATGCTACCATTCGAACCAATAGGAGAGTAAGGAAACCAATCTAATGGTAATTCACGACCAGAAATATTTTGTATTATTTCTTTAATTTCTTTTTTCTTATTTATTGCAATATCAATTTTTTCAGCAAATTTACCTTGTTCGTATACTTCATGATTCATTACTACTTCTGGTTTTACTCCAATTTTTTCAAGAGACAATAAAAATGGTTTTAAGAAATATTCCGCATAACTTTCCCCTTCTTGAGTAGGGTTGCCATTTTCATCAGGAGCAGGGATGAATGCTAAGGGTACGCCAATATATTTCTCATAGTCAGAAGATAAGAAATCATAGACTCTTCTGAGTGGATCCATTGAATCAACTATGAAGATGTACTTTGATTCAAGTCCTAAATCTAAACATGCACGATGTATCATTTCAGCACTCAGAATTTCTCTAATATGGCCTATGTGAAATTCACCAGATGGAGTAATCCCTGAAGCACAAACTTGTTTATCCCCTCGTTCTTGGAGTGTTTGTGCGGTGTAGTCCGCCCAGTGCATATTAAAACCTCAAACAGAAACTACTCTAACTAATCCTCTTAATGGAACGCCTTCAAGTTCGTCTGCGGTGGACTTATTGGCAAGGACAATACATAGACGAACATTACTTCCCATATTCTTGAGATTATTGATAGTCTTCTTCATTGTCGTTCCTGAAGATATAACATCATCTACTATTACTACATTTTTCTTTCTCACATCTGCATAAACGTCAGAAATATGACCATCTCCTTCTTCACTAATACTACGACTTATTGAGAGCTCTAAGTCCATCATACTAGCAATCGATTGAGCAAAAGCTATTCCGTTAAGACTAATTCCTACGACAACATCGATTTCTTCTCCGCATTCTTCTTCAATTATATCGCAGAATATTGACGATACAGCCTCAATTCTTGATGCCTTTACCGCTATAGATCTCCATCCAACTCTAATATCTTTGGGCTGTTCTTCTACTATCTCTTTAGAAGAAAGCCACAACACAGTAGTTTGGGAAAGTGACATCTCATCTGCTATCTGTTGTGTACTCAAACCTTCAGTACGATAAGTCTCTACTTGTTTTCTGAGTTCCTCTATACTCATTTGCATAATGCCTGCCTAACACTCGAGTGCTATGAATCCACCGACAATAGATTGGTTAATTTATATAAAATTGCACCTTTAGAATTTCCCAGTACTCCCAAAACCACCAGCCCCCCGCTCAGTAGTGCCCAATTCTTCTTGGTTTACTTCAGTGAAGTTAACTTCTGGTATCGGGCATATCAATAACTGTGCAATTCTTTCTCCTGCAGTAACTGTGTAGGAATCACTTTCTCCTATCCAGGTCATTAAGACAAACAATTCTCCTCTGTAGTCTGAATCAATTGTTCCAATGCTATGAGGTAATATCAAGCCCTTTTTGCCAAGAGAAGATCTTGACCTTACTTGTCCTTCATACCCATTTGGTATTGCAACTTTAATTCCTGTTCGAATTTTCATGCTTTTTCTAAATGGAATTGTCATATCTTCTAGAGCATATAAATCCCAACCGGCAGCATTAATACTTCCTTTTGTCGGCATTCTTGCTCTTTCATCAATTTTAGCAACTTTAACTTCCAACACCTTATTCACATCGTTAGCAAAGGATATATGTTTTTTACGTTTAGCAATTAGTCGTCAAGCGGTGAGGTGAAAAAGGAATAGCCATTGGGGCATTCATGTCTGACTACGAATCACTTCTCGATAGGGCTAGAGAAATGATACCAAAGGATATCAGCGAGAGATCAAGGTGGACTATGCCAGAACCAGATGTATTAATTGAAGGAAGCCAGACAATACTTAGGAACTTCTCAGATATCGTTGATGCAATGAATCGCGATCCAAATCATGTTTATCAATTTCTATTAAACGAATTAGGAACATCTGGGACTAGAGAGCAGATTAGAATAATGTTCAAAGGTAGAGTGCCTCCAAAAAGAATTAAAGAAAAAATTGTATCTTATGTTAAATCATATGTCATTTGTAACCAGTGTAAATCTCCAGATACAGGATTCATAAAAGAATCTCGTACCACTCTTCTGAAATGCCAAGCCTGTGGTGCAACTAGGCCTGTTAGATTATAATTCAGCATTATTTTGTTTTATTTTCTATTTCAGAGGAGAAAAATCTAAGATTATTTTCCCACAATTTTTCCTATCATGCATATGTTTTTGCGCGTTACCGACATCTTCAAATCTCCAAACTGAATCAATTATTGGATTAATATCTCCCGATATCATCATTTTATTCAACTCCTTGAGATGATTTTCAAATAATCTTTCATCCTCTAAAGTTCCCATATGTACTCCAAAAATAGATTTATTGGATTTCATCATTTTAATTGGATTAAATTTGGGAGTACTAAACCACATCCTTAATGCTGCTAACCATGATTTATTCACTTTAGGAATTGCTGAAGAAGCACCAAAACAATGTAATTTACCTCCATTTCTAAGAGCCTTGTAAGACCGCATCAAATGCTCACCTGCAACCGGATCTATGGCCTGGTGAACTCCTTTACCTCCCGTAATTTCCTTGCATATCTTTACAAAATCGTCTTTGTTTTTATCTACAAATATCATACCTAAAGACTCTACAAAATCTCTTTTCTCACCTGATGCTGTACCCACTACTTTAGATGCACCGTATGACTTACATATTTGTGCAGCTGCAGTCCCCACTCCTCCTGCTGCATGATGAATTAGTACCGTATCTCCCTTCTCTATCCTTCCTAAATGTACTAGCATATGATATGCAGTTCCATAAGTTACAGGTATTGCGGCAGCTTGTTCATAACTCATCTCTTTAGGAATCTTTACTACTCTATTTTCCGATAGTACTAGTTCTTCAGCATATCCTCCAAATCCAGGGATGGCAATAACTCTATCATTTAGTTTAATCTTACTCACCTTTTTTCCTATTTCAGTAACTTCACCCGATGCTTCATAACCAGGAGTGAAAGGAAAATCTGGGCTTCCTCCATAAAGGCCCTGTCTCATCATTAGATCTGCGAAATTGATTCCTGCACGATGAACTCTGACTCTAACTTCTCCTTCTCGAATGGGTTCCCTTTTTTGCTCAACTATTTCTATAGACTCTAGTCCCCCAACCTTCGTGTAAACCACTTTCTTCATATCAATCACTTAATTTAGTATCCATTAGATATTCATCTGCTATTATGCCTTTTTCTAGATTTAATATTATTTTATTGATTATTTCATCATTATCTGAAATTTTATACCAAATTCCTTGAGGATATATTACACAGGCTATACCTTCTTCACACCTATTTAAACACCCGGATTTATTTATTCTGACATCATCAATTCCCATTTCCCTAACTCTTCTTTTTAATTTGGTCATTACTTCTAAAGAATTCTTTGAAGAACAACAACCTCTTTGATTGTTAGAATCTCTTTCATTCACACATACAAAAGCATGCATTCTCAGTTCTTCTTTCAAAGATATTCCTCATACTTTATCAAATTTAGATGCTAATATAAAATCCGATTCGGTCAAACCATCTATTTTATGTGTAAATATTCTAACTTTGACTCTTCCCCATCCAATTTCAAAATCTGCATGATGACCCTCCTCTTCACATATTTCTCCAAGGCTGTTTGTGAACTCTAATGCAGATATGAAGTCATCAAATGACCATTCTCTTTCCAAATGATGCATAGATATAACTTCCCAATCACCGTTTATCTTTTCCAACATAACACTACACTCTTCTTCTCTTAAAGGAGGAATTCCTCCTTCACAAGGGATACATTTTTTCTCACTCAATTCCATTCTATCAGTCCCATATATGTCCGTCTCGCCTTCCTTCAATATTTTTTTCTGCCTTTTCTTGAACATTTGCTCTTCTTCGCATATCTTCCTTTTCAAATTTTAGCAATTCCTCATCTTCTAAGTATGGTTTGCGCAAATGGGCGATTATCTTTATTTGAACTATAACATCTCTTGCAATTGATATAAAATTACCATTACTATCGAGTATATCTACTGAATTTCTAGTAGTTCCGATTAACATTCCTCCAACCTTTCTATCTTCATCTTTTGTAAGTACTCTATTATCTATAGTTATTTCAATTAAATCGTCTTTCCTCAAACCGTGTTTCCTATCAATCAATGCCCCATAAAAAATATCTATATTTTCATCAAGATTAGGAGAACCATTTTCTTCATACATCCTCCTAGCCCAATCTGGTAATTTTTCAGTGTCTGATGCATTGCGGTCTCCAGTCATACATGCACGTGAAAGCAATTCTAAAAAAAGAAGTAGGGTTATTGTTTACTATTTTAGGGCCCTTAAGGACTAATGATTTCAAGTGTTATGATGCCATCCATGAGTCAGAGGAGTACCCATGGCATCTATCGAGTGGCGTTCTATTCCTACAGTATTGTATCCTCAAGAAATTTTGGACAAAGCCTTCTCGAGAGCAAGTAAACAGGCAAACCTTGTTGAAGATCCGGATAAATATCATAGAGTAAGAAAACAAATGAATAGGATGGTTCAGTCTGCTGCCGATATAATTTCAACTACTCTACTTGATTATGTAGCAAAATGGCCTAGCCTAAATTCTCTATCTGATTTCGATCAAGCCTTAGTAGATGCAGCTGTAGGAAATGATGACTTTCGCCGGAATTTAGGGGCATTGCAATGGGCCTCTGATAAAGTAATTCAGATAGCATCAGACTCACAGCAAAAAATGTTAAGATTAAGAGAAATAGATGGTTTTCACAAGCAAAGAAGACACGCATATGGCCGATTATCCTCAATCATTGATCAAATCTCAGAACCCATATTGTGGCTTGGTGATGCAAGAAATATTCTTAGAAAATTACCTTCCATCGATTCATTAGAACCCTGCATAGTAGTTGCTGGTTCTCCCAACGTCGGTAAATCCGCATTAATTAATTCTCTTTCGAGCGGAGAGCCAGAAGTAGCAGAATACCCATTCACTACCAAACAACTACATTTAGGTCATTTCTTACATCGAAGACGTGCTTATCAGATGGTCGATACACCAGGGCTTCTAGATAGACCAATGTTTGAGAGAAACAGTATCGAAATGCAGGCTATCGCCGCTTTGGAGAACATCGGAGATATTCTATTATTTTTAATAGATGATACTGGAAATCCAACTACTCCTATTTTTGAACAAGAAAATTTACTCAAGGAAGTTAAAAATCTGATTACTGGTAAGCCAATATTAGTCGTTTATACCAAATCCGATCTATATGAAAAGATACCATCAAATTTAGATATTTGCATTAGTGCAAAAACTGGGTACGGAATTGAAGAACTTAGATCACAAATCATCAAGATAATCGCTGCAGATGATGTATCAGATCCTTTAAGTCTGCCTGAAAACTGGCATCGCGAAGACGATTCGATAAAACCTATGGGATCACCTCAAGAGATTTTAAGACGTCAAGATGAGGCTAGATATTTATGAAATATGCCAATTATAGCCACAAACAGTACAAAAAATCTGATACCCTCCAAATGAATTATCTAAACCTTCAATCTCTTTCTTTGTTCCGCAGTTAGGACATTTCGGCGCAACCATGTGTCTACCACCATCCTTTGGTTATTCAAAGATACTATGAAATAAGTCATGCTTCTCTAAATTTTCTATATAATTCTCTTAGAGGGAATGCCATTTCAGTGGCACTTAGAAATAAAAATATCCCTATCCCTCCGATAATAAGTTCTATTATCGAATTGAGATGTATTTCAATTCCTATCAATGCATCTTGATTACTTATTGTCGAAGCATCCTTCCCTCCTGTAATAAATCTATAATCACCAGCTTCCATTCTGAATTTTAATTCTCCATCAGAATTAGATCCGCCTGCAATTATGTATTCTTCAAAATCGACTTCTGTACAGTTTGTTAGGCCATTATTATCGGGCTCACATAATTCATCATATTGTTGAATGACACCAAACCAACTTCTTTCAGATTCTTCCCAGGCAACAGAAACTTCTATGTCGAGTAAATTAAATGCCTGTGGGACTTCAATATCAGAATTCGTCATTGCAACTCTACATCCAATATCTTCATCTTCACTACAAGGCACTATTGGAATATTCTCCACTACTTGTTCGGTAGAAAAACCAATAATACTCCCAATCATGATACTTATACATAAGAAACCTACAAATCCAGGCAATATTGATAAAATCTTCATCATCATTTTTCTCAATTCCTATTATTCAGCTCTGTTGTAAAATGTTCATTATTAATAGTAGAATCGCAAAAGCAGGGAAGAAATACATCATTATTGTCAACCTCTTTCTTGATTTATCCTTTTTCTTCCATGAATCTTCGCATTCTTCGTTACTACATACTGGAGGCATACTTTCAAGGGTAATTGGTTTCCAACATATTGAACAGTGCCTGTGAGGGAGTATTCCTGAATTTTCCCTTCTTTTGCTCTTTCTTGAAGCCGCTTCCCTTGCTTCTTTGGCAGTTCTTTGGGCCGCCCTAAGTATCGTATCTTTACGACTCAACTAATCACCCTTTACTATGGTACCTTCAAATACATTTCCTTGGATAGCATTTTTTATATTTTTCAGATTCCTCCCGTCTAATATATTTAATGTCAAATTAGATTCTAAAGCTAAAGAAACACCTATCGGATCTACGACTTGCGATGCTCCTGCCTTAGCATGTTTTGCCGGTCCTACAATTTCTTGTAACTCATAAATACTCATTTCATCAAACGATTTTGCATTTTTATTTTTTCTTGGATCTTTATCATAAACTTTGTTTACATTTGTTGCTATAATACATTTTTCAGAATTAGTGGAAATTGCTAATTCAATAGCAACCTTATCAGTTGTATGACCAGGCAAAGTTCCTCCCATTACAACAACATCATTTTTCTCCATCATTATTACTGCCTGTGCAATATCAACAGGTATTTCATCGGAAACATTTATTCCAGAATTTTGAAATACTTCTTTAATTATCGTGGCGTTCAATCTGGTTGCAGAAATTCCTATTCTGTCAAGAGCTAAAACATCACTAATTATGGCCTCTACAAGTTGAATACTTTCTCTTGCAGGACTTCCTCCTCCTACAACTATTCCAAGTTTTATTCCAGAAGAAATCTGCTCTTTCACCAACTCTGCTAAATCTTCGAGCCAACTACTTCTTTCTTCTATTTCAGGACGTAATAAACTTCCACCGGCTGCGACGACGACGTTCTTCATTGCCCGATGGAAGAAGATGCTCCCTTTCAAGTTCTATGCTCTACAAATGCTGAAGGGTTGAAATGTAGCCTCCTATGGCCTTTCACAGGAGGACGTGCATGGCTGAGGATTTGGAATTACAACAACGTCGTTTGAAATTAAAAAAAATCCTTACCGAAGTGGCTGCTATGCGCGGGATGGGTACAGAATTAGTAACAGTGATCATACCTCCAGATAAGATGATTAGTGATGTTAGACATCATCTCTCACAAGAAGCTGGACAAGCGGCAAATATAAAATCTAAATCAACAAAAAAGCATGTCACTGATGCTATAGAATCAGCAATTTCAACACTCAATAGGTACAAAACACCAGGTGATTCAGGAATAGCCTTATTCGTTGGTCATGTAATTACTGGAAATAATAAAACTCGACTTATTTCTACGGTAATAGATAACCCTCCTGAGCCCTTTACTTCATTTAGGTACAGATGCGACTCTTCATTCGAGTTAAGTCAACTCGAAGAAATGCTAATAGATAGAACCGCGTATGGGCTTTTTGTAATTGATAGATCTGAAGCTGCCTACGGTCTAGCATCTGGTAAAAGGTTACACTGTCAAGAGCATATCACTTCCTTAGTACCCTCTAAGCATGGTAGGGGAGGGCAATCGGCCCAAAGATTCGAAAGATTAATCGAAGAAGCAGCGCATAAATTTTTCAAAAAATCAACTGAGAGAGCTTGTTCATATTGGCTTCCAATGATTCAGGATCTTAAAGGTATAATCATCGGAGGGCCAGGAGCAACAAAGGATTTCGTGATTAGAAATGATTATTTTCATCATGAAATAAAGAAATTGATTCGTGAACCATTTTTTGATGTTGGTTATTCTAATGAAAGTGGACTGAGAGAACTCATTCAAAGAGCTGGAGGTTTAATGGATCAAATCGAGTTGGATGTCGAAAGGAAGATGGTAGATATTTTCCTTCGTGAGGTAATGCAACCACACCCTAAGGCAACATATGGAGAATCCATGATAAGAGCTGCACTAGAACAAGGCGCAGTCGAAACATTATTACTTTCCGAATCAATTACAAAGCGACGAGTTCATTGGTCTTGTAAGGCATGTAAAAATACATGGGAGAGTACTCAAAATAGCCTATCAGATGTCCCTCGATGTCCTGAATGCAAATCAGAAGAAGTCTTTGATGATCCAGAAAAAACGGTTGATTTAATAGATGAACTTTCCACATTAGCAGAAAGAACTTCATCAAAAGTAAGATTAATTTCATTAGATACTGAAGAGGGAGCGACATTAGATGCCGCTTTCGGTGGAATAGCAGCTATCTTACGATACGCGTGGTCATGAGGTGGATTTTTTTGGATATTTTAATTAAAGATATTTATCCCTTTTTCAAAGAAGCATTCATTTCTTTAGAATTAGAAGAGGATATTTGGTCACACTTAATTGGGCCTGCGACAATTGAAGGTGATTATGATATCGCTCTACCTTGCCATTCACTTTCAAGGCTGATGAAAAAATCTCCTGTCGATATATCAGAACAAATAGTTACTTTATTTAATGATGATATTTTCAATATCGCAAAAGTTTCATCTAAGAATGGTTTTGTTAATATCAGCGCCTCTCCTTCTTGGTTAGAAGACAAGCTTTCTGGTATATTATCCGATGAGAGGCTAGGAATTACTAATGATAATTCACGTATATTTGCAGTTGATTATTCTGCGCCAAATGTTGCTAAAGAAATGCATGTTGGACACCTACGTTCTACTGTAATTGGGGATTCCATAGTAAGATTATTATTATTCAAAGGTCATACTGTTCATCGTGAAAATCATATTGGAGATTGGGGAACTCCTTTCGGAATGCTTATCGAACATTTATTAGATTTAGGTGAAGATAAAGCAGCAAAGGAATTAGGAGTAGGCGACTTAGATAGTTTTTATAAACAGGCAAGATCTAAATTTAACTCATCAAAAACATTCGCATCCAGGTCTCGAAATAGAGTTGTCCTACTTCAAGGAGGGGACGAAGAAACTCTGCGACTTTGGAGTATACTGGTTTCTGAATCAATGACATACTTCAATGAAGTGTATTCTACATTAGGCGTCTTACTGTCTGATTCTGATATTAAAGGGGAATCATCATATCATGATTTATTGCCAGTTGTGATGGATAGACTCTCAAAATCTAATATTTTAGTTGATAGTGATGGTGCAGATGTCGTTTTCCCTACAAAGAAATGGCTTAATAGAAAAGGTGATGAGATGCCAGTTATTATTCGCAAAGGAGATGGCGGATACAACTATTCTGCTACTGATTTAGCTTGTATTATTGATCGTATAGAAAGACTAAATTGTACAGATTTAGTTTATGTTGTCGGGACTCCTCAGAAACAACATTTTGAAATGGTCTTTGACGTTGCTCTAATGGCTGGTTTCATGCAGGAAGGCCATAATGCAACACATGTTAATTTTGGTTCAGTGCTTAATCAAGATGGAAAAATTCTCAAAAGCCGTGAAGGTAATACGATAAAATTAGTAGATTTATTGTCAGAATCAATATCTAGGGCAAATGCAACAATCATTGAGAAAAATCCTAATTTATCTGATGATGATAGATTAAAGGTAGCAAAAATGATAGGCATAGGGGCTGTAAAATATGCCGACTTATCTACTGAAAGAAGCAAAGATTATATTTTTGATTGGGATAAAATGCTCTCTTTAGAAGGAAATACTGCACCCTATTTACAATATGCACATGCAAGAATATCTAGTATTTTTGCTAAATCTGACATCTCACGAAGTTCATTATCTAATTCAATATTTATTATTGTAGATAAACAAGAAGAATTTTTGGCAAAGAAACTCCTTTCATTCCCTATTATAATTGAAGAATCAATATCTACATATTCTCCGCATAAATTATGTAATTATTTACATTCTTTGGCATCTTCTTTTGGTTCTTTTTATGAAAATTGCCCTGTATTGAAGAATGATGATGAAAAAATAATTAGAAGTAGGTTGGCTCTTTGCGATTTAACGGGTAGGACATTAAAATTAGGTTTAGATTTACTAGGAATAGATGCCCCAGACAAAATGTAGCTAATTATATGCTAAATTATATGCAAAGCTACCATAAATTATCCCAGAAACAGCCAAACTTTCTTCATTAAGTCTATCCATAGTATCTAGATAGGTATGATACTCAGAAGCACCAGATCCATAACAGGATACAACATTACCAAACTCGATTTCATCTATTTCATTTAGAAAAGGTGCAAAATCAGAATTATTTGGCATTTCCGATGATTCTATATATCTAACATTAATTGGATATTTTTCATACAATGAGGAATGTTGCTTTTTAAATTCTGTTATTACATTATTAATCTCCGTGATATCCTTCTTATTGTTTCCAAATATTGTTATTCCTGTATTTCTCTCTAAATCAACATGATTCATATCCAGATTAATGTATATTCTCAAGTTTTCTTTTAGATTAGATTTGTGTTTTTGTACCCACTCGCTGGAGCCCCAAAGTCCCTCCTCTTCTCCTCCCCAAGTACAGAACCAAATAGTATGTTCTGGTTTTCCTTCTGCTTCTAAGACTAGTCCAAATTGTCTTGCTATTTCCTGAACTGTAGCAACGCCTGCAGTATTATCAACTGCTCCCTGGCTGTTATATACTGTGTCATGATGAGCTCCAAAAATAATTAATTCCTCACTTTCTCCTTCAATAATCCCACAAGGCACATATATCGTTTCTGTTCCTTGATTTTGTACGTCAATTATTAATTGAATTCTAGACTCTCCATTAATAACTTCATTAAGTAAAAATTCTCCTGTACTCTTAGAAACCATCATTAATCCGATATTTTCTGGTAAATTATCAAATGATTTTACATCTAAAGATTTGAAATATGGTACGCAATCACCTTCAATCAAATCTGAACAGTTTGTTTTATCATTAACTAGTATAAGTGCAAGAAGTTGATTCTCTTGCGCTCTCTTGAACAATATTGTATTACTTTCTGTTGCAGCAATATCTCCTTCTCCTTCTCTTATCCAAACTAGCCCTATTTTTTCAGATGCCGAACTCCAACTTTCATCATTGCTGCCTCTTTGAAGATCTACTATTTCTACATAATCAGGATATCTTATGTCTGTAAAACCACTATATCCTTGAATGACATAATCTTCTCTATGTTCAAACTCCGTTATTTCTCTGTTAGCATCAGCTAATGAACAAGGGCTAAATCCTCCTAATAAATCTCCTATATCTCCTGGTTTACATGTTGATAATTCAAACTGATTACCCATAACAAACATTGGTACTGAAAATTCTTCTAGAGTCGAAGGAATTCCCATCTCAGAAAAGTTATATTTTATTGAATCTGCAGTATTTTTTTCTTCTATTGTACCGGATAATCTTCCTTCCCATTCTGGATGTCCAAGGTTTACTAAAGTTTGTGTGTATGATTTAGTTTGTTCAATATCAAAGTCAATTAATGTGTATTCATCATCTCCACTGATAAATTCCATTATCTCGTCAGAGTACAAGAAAGCCCCTCCTGAAGTACTAAGGAGAATAACAATAGTAATCACTATTGGTGATACAGGTATATTTTTTAGTACAATAAAACCTTCATGAATTTTATTTTTTATTCCTTTCGTCGCCTCATCATTTTCAATTTTCGCATCAATAATATCTGAATCTTCTAATTTTTTTATTAACTCCTTTTTATTGCCACTTTGTGATATCTTTAGTCTTTTCAATTCAGCTTTTAATTCTTTAACTGACATTTCTTCCCATTGATTCATCCATATCACCATTGCTATTGGAACTAATTTTGGTTTTTTTTGATTGTAATTATATTATTTACTATTTTTTTGAACTTCTGTACCTTTCCATCTTTTTCCCAATTCATGTTCAATATTCAATTGATCTAATATCCTTGCAACTACGAAATCAATAAGCTCAGAAATTGTTTTTGGTTTATGGTAGAAGCCCGGGCTTGCTGGAAGTATTATGACACCCCATGTTGACATTTTTGCCATAGCCTCCAAGTGAGCAGTTGCAAATGGAGTTTCTCTTGGGACTATTATGAGTTTTCTACGTTCCTTAAGTGCAACTAAAGCACTCCTAGTGGCCAAATTATCTGATATTCCTGCTGCGATTTTTCCTATTGTTGTTCCACTTGATGGGCATAAGATATAAGCGTCATATTTAGCAGAACCAGAAGCAGGCCTTGCAGCCAAGTTTTTGTTATCGTGAAGAGTAATTCCCTTTCTATTTGCCAGCTCTTCTGGAGTCATCGAACATTCTAAGTCTAGATTAATTGAACCTGCATTAGTAACTATCAAATCTACTTCCCAATTCGCTTCTGAAAGTGCTTCTACTAGTCTCACTGCATATTGTGCTCCAGAAGCACCCGTAACTGCAACTACCGCTCTTTGCATGAAATGGCGTAACAATCCTGTAATTTGAACTGTTGCCTAAATATTACACACATTCACTCAATGACTTTGCTAGATATACATACTCGTCTTCATGATTATATAATTGAGAAGATATACGAATATATCTCGTACCATGCAATTCCCATGGGAATATAGGAACTTGAATAGAATATTCATCTAATAATTTATTGTGCAAAGGATCACCTTCAATACTAAAGGGTGGAATTTCCTTATCTGGAAGTTCAATCGAAGCTATTGCTGATACCATATCATCTGGAAATGGAGTTTTGATATCTAATTCTTGGCATATTATTTCTCTCCCTTTCACTGCTAATTTTGTATTTCTTTTAATTATCTCATTCCATCCGCCGTTTACCATATTTCCTACATGGTGGATAGAATCTGGTATACACATCCAAGGCGTAGGGTCATAAGTTCCTGACCATGAAAATTCAAATTCAAATTTTTCTTGAGCACTGCCCTTAAATGAAGCCCCATGACTGATGTTCAAAGGTCGAAAATTTTTCTTTTTATCTTCCCGAACATGTAGAAACGCTGATCCCTTTGGTGTACAAAGCCACTTATGGCAATTACCTGTGACATATGCTGCATTAATTTTTTCAATATCCAGATTCACAATCCCTGCTCCATGAGCAGCATCCAATAAAACATCCACATTCTCTTCATCTAATTTCTTAATTATATTTTCAAAAGGCATCTTCATTCCAGTCGGACTTGTTACTGTGTCAATTAAAGCTAATACAGTTCTATCACAAACAGAATTTAGTATCAAGTCTACTACTTCTTGTTCATTTTTAATATTGAATGGAATTTCTACAACTACTGTTTCGGCATCGACTTTATTTGTCACAAAATCTACGATATTTCGGCACGCTTGATATGTATGATCTGTTACAATTATCTGATCCCCTGGCTTTATATCTAGATTTTTCAATACTGTATTTACTCCACTAGTAGCATTTGGTATGAATACTAATCCTTCTGGATCGGCATTAATGAATTCAGATAGACTAATTATTGATTTTTTCCAATAATTAAAATATTCTCTTTCAAAAAATTTCACTGGATCATTTTCTATTATCTGTCTATATTTTTCTTGTTTTTTTAGTATCTTTGTTGGTGTTGCCCCAAATGATCCATGATTTAGGAAAACTGTATCCTTGTCTAACTGCCAATATTTTGCCAGATCACTCCTTTGAGGTAAATCCATATCCATTCTAAACAGTCCAATCTAATGGTTCTTGTGGAACTCTTCCCAATACCTTTTCAATATTGGAGAAGAGTGCCTTTTCTAGTCTTTTTCTATCAATCTTTTTTCCTTCACTATCGTGAGTGTGCCCTAATTTGTCTAATGAGGTAGTAGTTCCTTTTTCTAGTCCACAACAATATAAAGATTCTATCCTATCCTCAGGAGTTGCATAATTTAATGCCAATCCATGTCTACTGACCCAATGAAGAAAAGCTAAACCTATTGAGCAAATTTTTTTATTATCCACCCATACTCCCATCATCTCCTCATTTCTATATCCTGTGATACCACAATCCTCTAATGTTTTGATAACTAATTCTTCTATTTTGCCAATTATTTCTCTGATATTTTGCTCATTTTTTTCCCATTTTATTATTGGATAAACTACAAGTTGTCCTGGTCCATGCCATGTAATTCCTCCTCCTCTATCTACTCTCGAAGTCTTGTAATCGCTATCTACCGTTATTTTATCTCTAATAGCCTTTGCACCCATAGTAACTATTTCAGGATGCTCTACTAAAATAATAACATCATTTATTTCATCATTTATCCTCATTTTTTGTAGTTTTATCATCTCATCGTCAACTACTTTATGGGGCAATATATTTGCTCTGAGAATCTTAATTGACTTCAAGTAATCCCTCAAGATATGTGTATTGCATGGCCAAGTGTTTTCAAAACACTCTCATGAAAAGATTCGGTCATGGTTGGGTGTGCATGTACAGTATCAGCAATATCTTCTAGTAATGCCCCCATTTCTAATGCCAATACAAATTCTCCACTTAGTTCTGCAACATGGCTACCCACAGCCTGTATACCAAGAATGACATGATCAGATTTTCTAGCCGTAACTCGTATAAAACCTCCCGTCTTTTCCGCTTCTAATGTCAATGCTCTGCCATTAGCAGCTAAAGGAAACTTTCCAGTTATCACTTCTTCGCCTAAATTTTTGGCTTCGTCAGGAGTCAAACCAACCGATACAATTTCTGGCTCAGTAAATACAATTGCAGGAATAGCTACTTTGTCAAATTCCCTATTATGTCCAGCAATTATTTCAGCTACCATTTCACCTTGTGAACTTGCTTTGTGAGCCAACATTGGTTCTCCCGCTACATCACCAATCGCATAAACTCCTGATGCAGAAGTCCTACATTTTCTATCAATTCGAATAAAATTTCCTGAAGAGTCCATTCTTATTCCCATATTTTCCACTCCCCATCCTTTTGAATTAGGTCTTCTTCCAACAGTTACCAATACCTTGTCTACTTTTATTGATTGTTCTTCTCCATCTTTTTCATATCTTAAATGAACTTTTCTTGAGGCGCCTTTGCCTTTAATTTCAGCTCCTCTAGCTAATGCTTTGGTGTGAATTTTTACCTTTCTCATTTTCAACCATCGTTCTAATGGCCTCCTAATCTCTTTATCCATAATTGAGAGTACTTCATCTAAACCTTCTATGACAGTAACTTCTGTTCCCAATTTAGTCAAAGCGCAACCTAATTCTAATCCTATATATCCTCCACCAACTATTGCAACACTCTTAGGTAGTTCCTTTAGGTCTAGCATTCCTGTCGAAGATAAGATAAATTCCTCATCACATGGCATAAATGGGAGATCTATATGGCTAGAGCCTGTTGCAATTATGACATTCTCGGCTTCGATATTTATAGTATCCTTTCCAGTATCTACTACGCATTGTTTAGAACTTTCAAAACTTGCCCATCCATTGATGACCTCAACACCGGCTCCCTTTAGAAGAGATTCAACACCCTTTGTCAATTTATTAACTATTGAATCTTTCCAGGAAGTCATAGCTTCCATATCGATTCTTACTTGCCCATCAACACTGAGTCCCATATGGTTATCTTCAAGACAATGTTTTTGTAAAGACTCAAATCTTTCCGCACTATGAATTATTGCTTTACTTGGTATGCAACCAACATTTAGACACACACCTCCTGCTTTATTGCCTTCTACGATTATAGTATCTAATCCCAATTGACCAGACCTAATAGCAGCAACATATCCACCGGGGCCAGCACCCACAACTAAAACTTGACATTTGCGTATTTCTGACATTTCACGACCTCATATGAAAATTAAAGCGGGAGTCTCTAACATCTTCTTTAAATTTTGAATTAAAGCCGCTCCATCTGCACCATCTACTACTCTGTGATCAAAAGAACTTGAAACATTCATTATCCTTCTGATTACGATATTACCGCTTCTTACAACTGGCATTTCTCTAGCATTGTGAACTCCTAGTATTGCAACCTCTGGATGATTTATTATTGGTGTAGCACCAAGACCACCATCCCTCCCTAAACTAGTTATTGTGAATGTAGATCCACTTAATTCATCCAAACTTGCTGTCCCATTTCTTGCGGAACCTGTTACTCGTTGCATCTCGGCTGCCGCTTGCCATACATCCATTACTTCTGCATGTTTTACTACGGGAACATATAATCCTCGCTCGGTTTGTGTTGCTATTCCAAGATGTATTGCTCCAAATCTACTTACAATGTTTGTTTGATCATCATATCTAGCATTACATTCAGGGTGCTGAGGCATTATTTTACTAAGTGCAAGCATAATAAACGGTAGATAAGTCAGTTTTGGCTGTGTTTTATCTCTAGTTGCATTTAGGGTCTGTCTCAATTTTTCTAATTCAGTAACATCTATTTCTTCAAAATATGAAAAATGAGGTATCGTCCTTTTACTAATCACCATTTGTTCTGCTATTTTTCGACGTAATCCAACTACTTTTACTTCTGTAATGTCTTCTCTTTTCTTAATTATTGAATTAACCTGCTGAACTCCTACTGCCCCATCTGCAGCAACATAAGCATCTAAGTCTGAGTGCCTTACTCTTCCAGCAGGGCCAGTTCCATTTATTATTGAAAGATTAACTCCAATTTCCCTTGCTCTTCTTCTAACTGCTGGACTTGCTAAAACCTTCTTCGATTTAGATTCAGATGTTGATTCAGATCTTGTAACTACTGCTGGTTCCGGGATTACTACTGGTTCAGGGTTTGTAACTGGTTCAGAAATATCATTATTATTGCTTGAATCTTCTATTTTTCCTCCGTTTTGCTCAGTATCAAAACTAATCAGAGTAGTTCCTACAGCCACCATGTCACCAATATCGCCNCTTAGTGAAGCAACTGTACCATTAATTGGAGACGGTATTGTGACAGTTGCCTTATCGGTCATAACATCTACTAGTGCATCATCTTCCTTTACAATAGATCCTACTTCAACATGCCAAGTCACTATTTCTCCTTCTACCACTCCTTCACCTATATCTGGAAGTTTAAATTCATATTTTGCCATCTTTTTTAGTCCTCCTGAGTCTCTTTTATTGCTGCAATAATTCTTGCCGTACCGGGCATATAGTCCCATTCAGTAGTGTGCGGGAAAGGAGTATCCCAACCCGTAATCCTTTGTATTGGACTTTCAAGATCGTAAAAACATAATTCTTGTATTGAAGCAGAAAGTTCAGAGCCAAAACCACTTGTTTTTGGGGCTTCATGAACTATTACACATCTCCCAGTTTTTTTTACAGAATTGATTACTATCTCTTTATCCCATGGTAAAAGAGTTTGTAAATCAATCAAATCACAACTAATTCCAGAATCAATTATTGCCTTTTCCGCAACATGTACCATCGTACCCCATGCGATAATTGTACATCTATCGCCTTCCATTACTAATCTTCCCTGTCCAATTGGTATCTTGTAATAATCCTCTGGAACTTCTGCTTCGGGATGATTTTTCCATGTAGGTACATTGTGAGGATCTCCATAGAATGGCCCTCTGTAGCACCTTTTAGGCTCAAAGAAAATAACAGGATCATTTGATTCTATTGCGCTAATCAACAAACCCTTGGAATTATATGGTGTTGAACAATAAACAACTTTCAAACCAGGAGTATGAGTAAATTGTGATTCTGGAGATTGAGAGTGATGATGCCCTCCTCTTATTCCTCCTCCTGCAGGAGTACGTATGGTAATTGGACACCAAAATTCTCCTCCGGACCTATGTCTGACTTTTGCTATCTCATTTACTATCTGATCATATGCAGGAAAAATGTAATCAGCAAATTGAATTTCTACAACAGGCCTAAGCCCATTAATGCCCATTCCAAAGGCAGTAGCGGCAATTCCACCTTCGGACAACGGCGTATCAAAAACTCGATGTTTGCCAAATTTTTTTTGCAATCCGTCACTGGTTCTAAAAACTCCTCCAAAATATCCTATATCTTCTCCAAATAATAACACATCTTGATCCATTTCAAGCATGTTATCTAAAGCACTGTTAATTGATTGTACCATATTCATCTCAACCATATCATTCAGCACTCCATTTTTTCATTTCATCCCATTGCTCTTTAAGATGCCATGGTACAGATTCATATACTTCAGTGAAAATTGTATCTGAGGAAGGATATGGTCCATTGGCCAAATCTCCGTATTTCACTGCTTCCTTATATGCAGATACTACTTCTTGATCAATCTTTTCTTCCAAATCTTTTTGTTCTTTTTCTGTCCAATGTGAATTTTTTATCAGATGATCTTTCAGTCTTTCTATTGGGTCTCCGCCTGGCCAAAGTTCATGCTCATTAGAAGGCCTATATCTAGAAGGATCATCACTACTGCTGTGTGCCCCCGCCCTGTAAGTTAAAATTTCTATATGAGTTGCTCCAAATCCTAATTTGGCCCTTTCTCGAGCCCATTTAGTGACCGAATAAAGTGCTAAAAAGTCATTTCCATCTACTCTAAAACAGGGAATTCCATATGCCAAACCTCTAGTTGCAAAATTATTACTACCACTTGCTATGTTGTAATGTGTTGAGATAGCCCAGTGATTATTGACGACATTTAATATTACTGGAGCCTTAAAGACACTAGCAAAATTGAGGCCATAATGATAATCTCCTTCAGCAGAGGCACCATCTCCAATCCACGTGATAGTTACTTCATCTAGATTTTTATATTTGGAAGCCAACGCTACACCTACTGCTTGACTAAATTGTGTCCCAACAGGGCTTGAAACTGAAATAAAACGTCCTTCTTTGTAAGTATAATGGACTGGCATCTGTCGTCCTTTGACATTATCCTCTACGTTTCCGATGCAATGGCAAATCATACTTACCATGTCTCGCCCTCTTACAAATTGGGCACCAGGTTGTCTATAGGTTGGAAAAATCCAATCTTTGTTATTTAGTGCCATAGTCTGTGCAATGGCAATACACTCTTCACCGAATGATTGCATGTAAAATGATAACTTACCAGTCCTTTGCATTTTTATCATTCTATCATCAAAAATACGTAATCGAACCATGTGTTCCAGTCCTAATTTTAATTCTTCAGGTGTTAAATTAGGATTCCAATCTCCTAAAGCCTCTCCATTGTCATCTAGAACACGCAAAAGTCCTTTCGCATGCTTAGATGTTTCATCTGCTTCACAATCAAATTTTAGCATTTTCAAATCATTTGGATGCCATGTCCATGGTTCAAAAGAAGAAGAATCACCAGGTCTATTGGGCGCATCAGGAATATGCAAAGGGATTTGTTCCTCCTCTCCACTAGACATAATATACCCTGCCCTCTTCATCTTATTATATTACTTTGTAATTACTTTCTTATTTGAGTTATGATAGGAAATATTAGTTACAGCAGATCCAGTGGAACTTTTGATCGCTACAGGCATTCCACCATTCGATTCTTCATACAAAAGTCCTGCTCTGTATGAAGAACGTACCAAAGGCCCACTTGCAACTGCCTTAAAACCAATTTCTCTGGCCAAACCATCCCAAATGGCAAATTTTTCTGGTTCTGGAAATCTAGACACTGGTAGATGTTTGTAGCTTGGTTGAAGATATTGGCCCAAAGTAATCATATCGACACCTGATGACTTCAGTAATTTCATAGTCTCTACAATTTCTTCATCGGTTTCTCCAAGCCCTACCATTAGACTTGATTTAATCTTAATATCAGGCCTTAGTTTCCTAGCCATTTTGAGAATTTCAAGTGATTGCTCAAAAGAAGCTCTTGAATCTCTAACTTTTGAGTCGAGACGAGGCACACATTCAACATTATGTGCAAATACTTTCAAAGGCAATTCTTCCAATAGCATTTCCAAAGCATCAATATTCCCATCTAAATCAGAACACAACAACTCTAGTCCAATATCGGGATTTTCCTTTTTCACCTCGATAATACAATTTTTGTAGTGCCTCGCACCTCCGTCTTCCAAATCATCTCTATTTACTACAGTTATTACTGCGTATTTTAAACCCATTCTTTTTATCGAATCTGCTAATTCTTTAGGCTCATTTTCATCTAATTTGTCTGGCTTCTTTACAGTACCTACTGCACAGAATTTACACCCTCTTGTACACACCTCTCCTGCTATCATGAAGGTTGCAGTACCTCTTCCCCAGCAATCATGAATGTTGGGGCATCTAGCTTCTTCGCAAACTGTGTTTAGTCCATGCTCTCTAACATTATCTCTAGCTTGATTAAATTTTTTTTGAGCCTCTCCTACAGGCAATGAAGTCTTGAACCACTCAGGTAGTCTTTTTCTGATCGCTTTGCGTTTTTCAATTGCAGTCATTTTCTTAATGCCATACTCTTCTTCATTTACTTCTTCACTACTTTCTACTGTAGGAAGGCGCGGCACCATGATTGGCTCGAAAAGAACATAAACATTAACTATTATCATAATTACCTCTCCTATCTTCCTAAACCTTGTAAAAACTTATTGTATCCGGAAAACATGGAACGAGGAACAGTACTAGTTACTGGAGGCGCAAAAAGAATTGGAAAAGCAATATCTCTGAAACTTTCTTCTGATGGATTTCCAATAGCAGTTCACTACAATAAATCCTCAAAAGATGCCTTTGAATTAGTGGAAATAATACGTTCCAATGGAGGAGTAGCGGAAGCTTTCGGCGCAGATCTAAACAATTCTGAAGAAGTTTCAAAATTAATACCAAAAATTCATTCAGTTATGGGAAATATTTCAGGTATTGTAAACAATGCTTCTTTATTTTCATATGATGATTTACTTTCATTATCTGAAGATTCATGGAATAATCATATGAATATTAATGCAAAATCTCCAATTTTACTTATTAGAGATTTTTATAATTTAAATGATAGTAAGAATCAAGGGTCAGTAGTTAACATCCTAGATCAAAAAATTGTGAATCCTAATCCTGATTATTTATCATACACGGCATCTAAATTCACTTTATTAGGTTTAACAGACACTTTAGCTAGAGGTTTGGCTCCTAAAGTACGAGTAAATGCAGTCGCCCCTGGTCACACGATTGCTAGTCCAGAACAATCTGATTCCGGTTTTTCAAAATCTCAATCTGAAACGCCTTTGGGGATTGGACCAAGTCCTGAAGATATTGCTGATTCAGTTTCTTACCTTATGCTGGCTAAATCCGTGACTGGACAGATTATATTTGTTGATTCTGGCGAGCGATTTTTATCTAGGAAAAGAGATGTTGTTTTTGAAACGGAGAGTTAAATATGAACTATTTACAAAATATCGTTTTACAAAACTTTAGTGATAAAGAGATACATAGAACTATATTTCTAGAATCCGTAATACGTAAAATGGATATTGGAATCCATGATTATGAAATAGGAAATCCTCAAAGGATAGAATTCAATATTTATGTAGTAGTAAAAAATGATAATAAAATATTTGGAGATAATATTGAAGAAGTTATGGATTATGAATATCTAATTGAGATAATAAACTCAAAAATTGAGAGAAGATTCTCTCTTTTAGAAACTCTTGCTAACGAAATTTTGGAGGATGTTTTATCTCCCGAAAAAGTAATGGGCGCTACAGTAACTATCTCTAAACTGGATATTATCGATTCTGGTAAGATTGGTTGCTCAATAAGTAGATTAAAATAATTTTAATTTTGATGTCTGTGGTGCTGGGAGTGGGATTTGAACCC
>QQRX01000031.1 GCA_003602595.1 Candidatus Poseidoniales archaeon
TTAGCAGCTAAAATCATTAATGAAAGATCAACATCTTGCGGTGAAGCCTTCTCTCCAATTAGAGATGCAACGCTTCTTATTTCGGCTTCAGAGACCTCTGATGTAACCATAAGCTCCTGTAGTGTCTCTAAGAGATTTGGTCTTCCATCCCAAACTTTGAATCTGACATTTCTGACTTCTCCATGAACTCCCGAGGTTACATGGATTACTCCTTGACTATTCACTAAGCATTTAGAAAAATCATCTTTGAACTCTTTCTTAGCAAGATTACCAAAATGAATGAATGCATTCGAATCTACGACCCATGTTTTCTCTTCCATAATTCTATGTCGTACGAAACTAGGTTAAAGTGATTATTCAAAAAAATTAATGTTTACTAAACAAATAATTTCTTTTCACTTGGAGATGCCAATAATACCCATAATATGCCCAGGGCAATTTGTATTGCACCTGTAATTGCTATAACTTCTCTCAACTCTAAAAGTTGATATTCCAATATAAGTGCAGCAGCAAGAGCCGAGCAACCCATTGTGAATGTAATCACCAAATAATCAGTACCGGCAACTCTACCTCTCCATTCATCATCCGAACGAGTTTGTAGCATTGTTGTAGAGTAGACCCAATTTACACCAGAACTAGCGTGTGCACAGAAGACAAAAACTAGTAATAAATTGGTCCATTCTATTTGTGAAACAAATACATAAAATATTCCTGCAACACCTACAGAAATTCCTAGAAGATAAGGAAGAATTTGCTTTTGTTTCATCAAAGGTTTGGCAATAATGGGACCGAACCCAGAACCGAATCCTCTAATCATGAACAGTAAGCCTATTCCTGCTGCAAGTTCTCCGAAATCAGTCTCCATTCCTATCAATATCAGCAAGAAAACTTGTGCTCCCCCTCCAGAAGCCCACATTCCCTTGGCAAATACCACTCTTCTTACTGGAGGTTTGTTACGTATATATTTCCAGCCAGAAATAATTTCCAAAATGGCTGATTTAGGAGTTAATCGACCTGTGACTGGATTATCTGGTCCTCCAGGTGGTAATGATGCAATAATTAATATGGAAATTAAGAAGGTTGAACAATCTATCCAGAGAGCAGTCGTGACCCCAAATTCTGAAATGGTCAAACCTCCTATTCCAGCTCCTATTCCTAAAGCAACAGACCAACCTCCAGAGCCTAAGGCATTAGCTGTTATCAATTCATCATTTGTGCATATTTTAGGCAGATATGAGAATTCAGCAGGATCAAATAAAGATTTAGCTAGAACCATCACAAAAGCCAGAAAATAATATGAAAATAAATTATTTAACAGGTCGAATGCTACAACAGAAACAAGTGCAACAAGTGAGATAAAATTAGACAGCATCATCAATCCTTTCCTAGAATATCGATCCGCAAACATTCCTGAGAAAGGATCACATAATGCCATACCAAAGCTTCTGGTTACCAATACCCCTGCAATCGCGAGTGGTGAATTATCAGTAGCTTCTCCTGCTAGAATAAATAATGCAATTACGGTAAACCAATCTCCCACATAAGAAATCATATCAGCTGTGAATAATTTGCGGAATGGTTTATTCTCTTTCAAAATTTGAAAGTAACCAACATCAGACACGGCTCTGCGCATATACTAACACATATCATCTCTACTATGACGAGAATACCTAAGAAGGGAAGGTTAGACGATAGAAACATGGTCGAACAGCGTTTGGTGTGGCTTGATTTAGAAATGACAGGTCTAGATCCTCATGAAAATACAATTATTGAAATTGCTACAATAGTCACAGAAGGTAATCTTGAAATTGTCGCTGAAGGACCAAGTTTGGCAATATCTCAACCCGAAGAAGAATTGGATAAGATGGATGAGTGGAATCAAACTCATCATACGGAAAATGGATTAATAGACAGAGTAAGGAACAACGGAGTTTCAATGAAAGAAGCAGAATCACAAACGATAGAATTCCTAAGGCTTCACTGCCTTGAGGGTGTTCCTCCATTATGTGGAAATACAATAGGACAAGACCGTCGTTTTCTTAGGAAATATATGCCTGAATTACATGATTTCTTCCATTACAGAAGTGTAGATGTGACTTCAATTAAGGAAGTAATTAGAAGATGGTATCCTAATTCTCCAAGATTCAGTAAACGCTCAGGCCATAGGGCGATGGATGATGTCAGAGGAAGTATAGATGAGTTGGCTCACTATCGAAAACATATTTTCGATTCTAAATAATTTTATTTTTTACGGAGAATGATATGGATCAAGATAACGCCAAAAGGATTTGGGCATATATTCAGAAGGCTGGAGATAAATTAGAAGGCAAATTACCGCCATCCAAGAACCATCCAAAAGGAAGAAATCCTTATGCTCATGTTGCTATCTGTGTCAAAGGTAAATTTGGGCAATCTTACAAAGAAATTCCTGATGAAAATTTCCAGGATGTTTTGGACTATATCGATTACCTGGTTGAAAATCCATCATAATCTATTTTATGATTTAGATTAAAAAATTTCAAGGATAATATCTTTTAATTTTGGATGATAATAAAGGGGAATAGACTAAAAACAATTTTCATCGCGGCCGGCTTGATGACAAACTGGATTATGGCAATGACCGAAGGTGGAATGACAAGAATAAGAATGGATGCAATATGTGCGTACCAGGAAATAGATGGAGGAAGAAAACTCTTGGTTTATACACAGGACAATTCCTTATTTGAAATTGTAGAGGATATTGCAACTATAACTTCTAAACTAGATTCTGAGTTCAGTATTAATCAATGATTGATACCAATCTCTGGTAAAGTTTCAATTCAATTCTTACTGGCCTGGAAGGGTGAAATTACCAAGTTCGACATTGGTTATCTCATCCATTTCTTCTACGGTAATTAAAGGAGTTAATTTTCCATTGAAAACTCCTGATGCACCAACTGCAAGAGCAAATGCTGTTATTTTGACTTTGTCAGGAACGTTCATGATGCACATGAAATCTTTTTCTCCGTAACACCAATAATAAGCTTCTAGGGTTCCTCCGAATGATTCTGCTATTCTCGCAGCTTCATCTCTGCGCGCTGTTGCTCCCTCTTTGAGAATCCCAGCAGCGCCTTTGGCAGTATAACTTCCTGAGTACATAAATTTGGGCATAAAACAAGCATTGGTAAATTATTTATAAAAATTGTGTATTTTTTACATATTTTCCCAAAAGATTAGAAATTAATAATCGGAAAGTGGATCGGACATTCTAGTCTCAATTTCATCAAATTTACTTTCTAATTGGATCAATTGCTGTTTAACATTCACAAATTCTGCTTTATTGAGTATTTTTTTAAGTCCTTCAGATTTTCGAATTAAAGAATTGATGGACTTTTTATCTATTCCATCATGGTCCAAAGGTACATCTTCCATGTGCGCGGGATAGCAATATCAGTAATGTTATTTGTGTTATTGTGGGCAACGGGTTGAAGAAGGTAATGAGTGACCCGAATACATGAGAGAACAAGAAAGGCCGAGAAGGGGCATTCTACTGCCACTAATTTTCTTGTTTCTGATATATGAAATTAGTAACTCAATAATTGTTGTAACAGTAATTGGAATATGGTACTTCGGTTTAATAATGCTAGAAGAAAATGGAGTTTTAGACAAATGGGATGCCACAAGAGTTCTTGGAATAATCCTAATGCTTAGAACGAGACAGGGGCAAAAAATATTAGATAAAGTTTCCAGTAATAGAAAATTTTGGAGGATATATGGTGAGTTTTCGATTTGGATCTGCCTTTTTGTGATGTCAGGAGTTATATTACTGCTATTATTTAGTTTTGGAAGTAGTGTAACGAGTCCTCCAAGAGACCCGATCCCTGCTCAAGATTTGTTACTAATACCAGGAGTTACGAGTTTTGTACCTTTTTGGTGGCCAGTTTTGGCATTAATAGTAGCAATAATAATCCATGAATATAGTCATGGAATTCAAGCCAGAGCACATGGAATGAAAATCCGTAGTTTCGGATTACTTTTAGTTGGCCCCCTGCCCATGGGTGCCTTTGCAGAACCAGAGCAAGAAGAGATGTACAGAGCCCCTCGACGAGATAGGATGAGATTATTCGCTGCTGGTCCATCAATCAATTTAATTGCAACATATATTGTTATAATTTTACTATCATCAACTGCAAATGGTTTTGTAGCAACAAATCCAGGAGTTCATGCGGTAGAAATAATTGAAGATACAGGAGCTAAAGAATCTGGACTTTTGCCCTATGAGATAATTACTCACATGAATGGCGTTCCAGTACCTGAATATGAGATTTTTAGTGAAGAAATGGATCGATTTCAACCGGGCGATGAAATAACACTGACGGTACTTTCAGGAAAGTGGAGTGCAGCTGATTTCGACCAAAAAACTGAACAGAGTCAGAGAGATATTGATGTGACTTTAATGGATCGATATGATTGGTATATGGGATTATGTGAACAAGATGAGAGTTGCAATTTAGAAGAAACAAAAAAGTACCTTGAAGATATTGGAGTAGGTCCTGATTCAAATATTCCTTTCCTTGGAGTTAGTGGCCTGAATGATGGAGAAGCAGGTGTGAGTAGTTATGGATCAATATTGAATGCAATAAATGATAATAATATCCTTGGCGCAATAGTAATCACTGCAATAATGCCACTTTTGATGCTTGGAGTACCAATTGCAGGAGATGGTCAAGTAATGAATCTTAGAGAACAAGCAATGCTATCAGCGGGAGATGGTGTAATTGCATCAGTAATTGGTACTTCAGGTATGATTATGTTATTTACATTCTTATTTTGGTTGGCTTGGATCAACTTTTTACTCGGTTTTGCTAATCTTATTCCAATGATTCCATTCGATGGAGGTCATATCGTAAAAGATGGAGTACATTCTTCTCTTTCTTTCTTCAATGAAATTTTTAATAGGGGCATCCATCCGATAAAAATAGAATCTTGGGCAAATAAAATAAGTAATAATAGTAGTTTTATATTCTTATTTATTCTCATAATTCCTGTAATTATGTCTTACTTGTGATTATTCTTCTTCAGAGTTAAAAATCCTCTCATTTTTCCTAAATATTGAATCATATATCATTGGAGAACAAATTACAAAAAGTATTGTGAATGATAAGTTTGTCCAAGTTTCTTCAGTTACAAAGTGATGAGTATTCGATGTAAACAACTTGATAGCGCCTATCCAAGGTATTTCTGAGGATGCCACGCCGATAACCCATTCATCTTTTACTGCAGTTACTGGATTGCCAGCCTCATCTTTCAGTCCATTCCTACCATCTTGTCCAGTGGCTGCCAATTGATCTATTTTGCAACCATTACTATTCGGATTATCCCCAGTGGTAATAAATCCAGAATGATTAGGAATCCAATCAATTATCTCTAAATTATAAGTACCACCATGATATATACAGGGATAATTAATTGTTAAGTTTACACTGTGCACGTTTCTCAAAGACGTTCCCAGAACATCCCAAGTTTCTTCTCCTTCTTCAGTATTATTTGAAACAACTTTTAGGATAGCACGATGGATTACTGGTGTATCGCTACCTCCATTTTTACTATATATTATCACATCTCCTTCCATTCCATGACTAGTATAACCAAAATTTTGATTATCTTCTTCCATTGCTTCAACATATGTTACTATATTCACCCTATTGGGATTCATTACCAATACCAAATCACCTGGATCTATGGCCCCTAATGAGCCGTCTTCTGTATCATGCATCATAGAACCTGATTCAACTACCACCATTGGAGGAAATTGTCCTGTAGCAATCCACAAAGACCCGAGGATTAGTAAGACCAAACCTATTGCCAGTAACGCTTCTCGAAGAAAATCGTTAACTGGATTATTATTGGATAGATTTATTTTATCTGAAGTTGACAATTCATTCCTCCTCTTCAGAAGTTTCCGTTAAATTAGTAGATTTATTTCTTGTTGGCGGTAATGATTCAATTGCAAATCTTTTACCCTTTACTTTTATTCCTAATTGTTCATACAGACCTTTTAATCTAGCACGATATTTTAACCCCAATAAATCAGCTGCAGTTTCGGCTTCCTTTCTTCTTTTCAGAACTTCTGATCTGGAGTCTAAATTCAAAATATCCTCTAATGTTTGTCTTTGATTTAAAAAATAAAGGAATTCTGGTAAAACATAAAACATGATAATAATAGAAATTATTAGCCCTAACCAATGATGAGGCACTAAATGATCTCTTTCAGGATCAGTTGTTCCTCCGAGAAGGAATAAAAAGGACATTGTCCAAAGGAAAGTTGCAATGGATAATATAGAAATTATTCCTATTATTCTAAAGTGATTTTCGCTTTGTGAATTCCACCATTTTCTAAGAGGGCCAACCTGATTTCGTCGTGAACGCGCCATGGCTATCATTACCCCGAACGGAGCACTAGAGATAGTTCCTTTCATGAGTAGATCAGAAGAAAAATATCAATAATAGAGTGAATTATTGAACACAGGGTTTTCTTATTAGTCATGAGAGGAGGGTTTATGCGTGAAGTCATCGAGCACTTACATTCGAGTGTAAATGACTTAATTGAGGACTTAGGATGGAGTTTGACACCAATACAAGAAGCAGCAATACCAGAAATAGTTAATGGAAATGATAGGTTACTTGTAGCACCTACTGGAAGTGGAAAAACTGAATCTGCTGTTTTACCAATAATTTCTAAATGTCTAACTGAAAATTGGAGTGGACTTTCAATATTGTATATCACCCCGCTAAGAGCCCTAAATAGAGATATAGATAGAAGATTATCAAAAATGTTGAAACCTGTTGGATTATCGGTAGGACTCAGGCATGGCGATACTTCTCAAAAAGAAAGAACTAAACAGTCAAAAGAACCTCCAAATTTACTTATAACGACACCGGAAACTGCACAGATAATGCTTTTAGGAAGTCGACTAAGGAAGCATTTAGCGGGATTAAAGGCAATTATTCTAGATGAAGTACATGATATGGCAGGTTCTGAAAGAGGTTCGCAATTACTAGTTGGTTTGCAAAGAATCCAAGAATATTGTCCAGAAAAATTGCAAATTATTGGATTATCAGCGACGGTGGGGAATCCTGAAGAAGTTGCTAAGTGGTTTTCTAAAGATGCTATGCCAATAATAGGGCCAGCACCAAGAAAAACCGAGGTCTTAGTGCACAAAGAAATAGCCAGTACTGAAGACGAGATACTTTCCACAGAGTGGCATATTTCTCCGGATTCTGTAGCAGCATTTAGAAGATTAGCGAAGACATTAAAGGAAGACTTTCCTGCTTTAGTTTTTGTAAATTCCAGAAGTACTGCAGAAACAGTCTCACAAAGGTTGAGGAAGATTATGCCTGATTTGGAAATAGGAGTTCATCATGGTAGTCTTGCAGCTGAGACTCGAAGAGATGTGGAAAAATCATTATTGAATGGTGAGTTGAATGGCCTGATATGTACAAGTAGCCTCGAATTAGGGATTGATATTGGCTCAATAAAAAAGGTTCATCAGTTACAAAGTCCAAGATCTGTAGATAGTTTACTACAGCGAGTGGGGAGGGCTGAACATTACCTAGGGGGAACTGGGGCTGGAGAAATTCTTGCCTGGGAAGTTGATGGTATTTCGGAGTGTAGCGTAATAGCTCGTAGAGCGATGAATGGCGAAATTGGAGGAGTTAGTTGGCGCACAAATCCACGTGTTGTAGCAGCAAATCAATTTTTACAAATGGCCATCGAAAGAGGAGTTGTACCTCTAGATAAACCTACAAATATTTTACAAAAAGTTTCAATTTTCAAAACATGGGAACATGAACATACATTAGGAGTCTTAAGAGTACTTGATGATAGGTGGTTAATTCGCCTGATAGAAGATCCGAAAAACTCTGATCCAACTACATGGACGACTAAATTATGGAGAGAATTGGCAGAGAAAATAGGAGGAGATTTTCCTACAGAAAGGCCTCATTGGGAAGAAGAATATACTGATTTAGAGAAAAAGAAGTGGTTAAATAAACTCATTAATGTTCTTCCAAAATCTCTTGAAAATGGTTGGTTCTCCCCCGCTGGAAGATTAGGTAGAACAAGAATGGATCATCTATCAATGATACCTGATGAATCCTCATATAGAGTTAGAGATGCAGTTACTAGAAAGATTCTAGGATCTGTAGATGAAGCATTTGTGTTATCATTGGGCGATAATAATGAAGATTCAATAAATAATTCTAGAAGGTTTGTGATGGCTGGTAGGACATGGGAAATAGTTGATGCTGATCCGGAACAAGAAGAATTGTTAGTCGGTCCAGTCAGGGAGAGTGGTTCTGCACCTGTATGGGCTGGTGAGTTACCTCCTGTACCCAGAAAAATAGCCGAAGAAGTAGGACATTTAAGAAAAATTACTGCTAATTCATTTGGAGTTTTGGATAAAAAAATGAATAGTAAATTAGATGATTATCCACTCAGTGAATCAGCCCGCGACGTTCTAATTACTTCTATCATGGAACATTTAGAATCTACTGGAGAAATTCCTGATGGGGAAACTATGACTATTGAAGAAAGAATGGGGACTATAACATTGAACACTTGTAAAGGATCAAAGATAAATGAGACTTTAGCTCATTTTATTCAGTCGATGGGCTCAATGCGTGAGGGTAAAATGGGCAGGGTTTTGATAGATCCTTACAGAATATCATTTCAGATACCAGGTACAACAGTGCTAGACATAATTGGATGGTTAAAAGAAACTCCCTCAATTGCACTTCCTTCGATTTTGCGAATGACTGTCCCAAACAGTCGAAGTGTTAGATGGAGAGTTGTTCAAGTAGCCAAAAAGATGGGTGTTTTGAAAAAAGGAGTAGATCCTAGAAAAGTGAATATTAGAGGTTTGATGAAGAGGTATAAGGGAACACCAGTTATTGAAGAAGCATTAGATAAGTTATTTCATGAAAGAATGGACATCGAAGGAACGATGGATATACTAAAATCAATACAAGAAGAATCAATAAGATTAGTTCATACTCCTCCTGGTAAATTAGGAGTATCCCCTAAAGCAGAAAGAGATTTATTACTTCCATCTTGGTCAGATAAAGAATTAAGAGAACGTTTAGAATTAAGATTGATGAATGAAAGAATAGCATTGGTTTGTATTAATTGTCACGATAGAACTAGAAAAAGAGTAGAGAGGATAAATAAAATACTAGATTCTTGTTCATCTTGTGGAGGTACTATGCTTGCATGTTCTCCAGAAAGAATGGAAAAAAGACTCATCGAAATGATTGAAAGTAAGGATTTTAAAATTAGAGAGAAGATAACAAAAAATGCTGAATTAATTAAAACACATGGTTTAGATGCTATTATTTGTTTAATGGGAAGAGGAATAGGTGAAGAAACTGCAACTAGAATATTACGAGGTAAGATACCTGGAGATCGTGATTCACTTTTACGAGCAATACACGAAGCAGAATTGAAATATGCAAGTACCAGAAGATATTGGGGTTAACGAAATCAATATCTTCCTCCTCCTCCCCAGACCAATTATGTTGATAGGTCTGACCGGTAGAAATGCCTCCGGCAAATCCACCCTAGTAGAATGGTTTAGTGAAAAGGGAATGAATAGTTATTCCTGTTCAGACTCGATCAGAGCATGGCTAAGAGAACAAGATAAGGAAATCACAAGAGATGCATTAATCGAAGGAGGAAGGGAGCTTAGAAGGCAAGGAGGAGGAGGGATTCTAGCTGAAATGTTGATTGAAATATTAGATGGAGAAGATGCGGTAATAGATTCTATAAGAACTCCAGCAGAAGTTTCTGTATTAAGATCTAGGGGGGATTTCTTTCTTATTGAAGTGAAAGCTAGTGAAGAAGTACGTTGGTCAAGATTACAAGAAAGAGCAAGGCCTGGTGATCCTACTGAGAAAAATATTTTTTTAGAGCAAGAAAATGAAGAAATTAAAGCAAAAGATTCTGCAGGACAAGATCTTGATGCAACCGCAGAGATGTCTGATTTCCAAATATTTAATGATGGTTCGGTAGAAAATCTGTATACTAAATTGGATGATTTATGGGAAAAGTTACATAATTTAAAAAATTAAATGCTATTTAATAAATTATTTTGTCTCCATTTAACAAATTGAAAACATGGAATAGACCAGAAAATAACTGCGATTGACCAAGTAATGATTGAGCCTAATAAAATACCGAAATTGGGTAATGCCCACATTGCTACAATGGCATAAACCCCAACTGATGCTCCTCCTAATATCATTGGCCCAACTGCTCCCATTGGTACTGATGGACCTTGAGAAATCCATAATGCAACCATGCTAGTAAGAAAAATAGCTGGAAAAACAGAGGCCAGACCGGCAAGAAGAGGATACCCGAGGCCTGAAATCCAAACCGCAACCCCTATTGCAATTGCTGCCATAATTCCTCTTGAAAAAACTACATATTTATTCACTTTATTCTTACCCCTTGGAGTTAGCCCTATACGCCAAGACATAACAACTCCAAGAATAGTCAATAAAATTTGTCCGATTAATCCTATTTGGAATGAAGATAAGGATAAATCATAACTGACCTGTATAATTTTTAATATAATTAGACCACATAGAGACCAGATTGATAGGGAAATAAATGTGATGATTAATAATGTGGTATATATCTTTTCAGTATCATTAAAATAAGTGGGTAAAATTCTCCAATTTACTAGGAATATACCATTAATTAACATCCCTGCTGGAACAATTGCCAAGCTTGTATTGAGATCTGAATAGTTATTACTTGCCAATGCAATACCAGCTGCTGCTGGTACTATTGTAGTAGGAACTGTACCTAAAATTCCTCCGACAGCTCCTCCATACTTCTCAATCAATAATGTAACTGCAATTGCCACAACTCCTGCAAAGATTGCTGCAGATAAAGAATCTTGGAATGTCAAATTAAGACCTAATCCTTACGATTTCCGGCAATAATTATTGCAGTACCGATTATAGAAATAACTCCCATTATGGAAGTGAATCCGGAAAGTCCTCTTTCCTGATTCGCTTTATTATCATCCTCATTCATTAAGAAAACATGAGTTACTAAATTTGTCGATGCGTCATCGCCTAGAATAGCTCTGAACATTAGTGTTTGGTTACCTTCAATTTGATTACCTGGTAAATACTGAAGTCGATCAACTAGCATTTTATGACTTACATCAAACGTTGTATCTCCGGGACTGTAACCTGGATGGCTCATCCAGTTATCCCTCATATCCCATGTCCTCCATTGCACTTCCATTGCGCCACCTATTACAGAAACCTCAAAAGATTCTGATGGCATCAAATATATCCTATTATCTTCTGAAACTGGAGTACTGGTATTCAAAGTAATATTGGTATTTAATCCATAAACATAATTTGCAGCCTCAAGTAGTGCAGGCAATCCTTCTACATGACCATGTCCATAAACATTATTTTGTCGATTTTTAGGGATTAGATCTTCAGCACATGGCTCATTTGCTCCCATGTAATGGCATTGTCTGTAAGTTGCAGTTTCTTGCATTATATTTCTAACATCAAATGGTGAAAGATCGGGATTTGCTTGGTACATTAATGCTGCAAGACCGGCTGCACCTGGTGTAGCCATACTAGTGCCAGAGTATGCTACATACCCATCTCCAGAATTTGCCTCTGGAGCATTAACTTGTGATCCGACAAAAGCAATATTGGGCTTAACTCGTCCTTCTTCTGTGGGTCCTTGACTCGAATATATTGCAATTGAAGTGTCTTTATCTAATGCACCAACTGTAATTACATCCTCAGCTGAGCCGGGTGTACCTATTTGAGCACTGATTGCAGAATTTCCAGCAGCAATAAAAAGAGCTATGCCTGACCTAACCATCTCATTTGCCATTCTGTTTACGCTCTCTTCTTCGGATGATGTCCACTCTATTGCGCCGAGCCCTCCCAAGCTCATACTTGCAGCCCTTATATTGAAATCGTGTCTCTTGTCAACTGTCCATTCCATACCTGCCATTACTGTAGCAAAAGAACCTGAGCCTCCTGAATCTAGAACTTTTACTCCTACTAATTGGGCTTGTGGAGCAACTCCCACATACTCGTAAGTAGGTGCTCCTGTACCAGCAGTTATTCCAGCACAATGTGTACCATGACCTTGGTCATCATAGGCCTTTATTTCAGTTCCATTGGTCTTATCGGGATTGTTTACAGGATCATAAAAAGCAATTACTTTCGAATCATTAGTTGAATTATCATCATCCAAATCATCTAAGGCTACGTGTGAAGAATCTATGCCGGTATCTATTATAGATACGACACTACCTTTCCCAGTGTAACCAGTCTCTTCCCAAATCATTGGTATTCCATGAATATCATTGACTTCATTCATCTGAATAGTTAGTATACCATCTAGTTCCACTAAAACTACTCCCGGTAGTTTTGAAAGTTCAACAATATCATCAACAGATACTTGGCCTGCAATACTATCTATCAAGTGATATCTAAATTGGGTTTGGAAATCTACTTCATGTTCAAGCATTTGTTGATCTTCTAAAGTTGGTTTATGATCAAAATCGACAATAACACTAATTGTATTATCGTCGCTAACCCAGTCATATATTTCACTATTTATCGCAAGCCAAATTGCATCATGGATGCCGTCTCTATCCAAATCCATAGAAGTCGTCTCCCACCAAGGCAAGTCTTCTTCGATATTATTTTCAAACACCACACTAGAGGATGAAAGAGGTAATGCGATTAGAACGACTAAGATGGCTGCGATAACAGATCTCATAGGTGTTAGAGAAGGATGCTAGATTTGAAGGAAACGGTTTGATGAGTACGAAAATAATCTCTCAAATAATTTCATATTTCTATTTAGACCAACTACTTAGCCAATTCCATGCTATTCCATTTGTATCTACAGTTCCTCCATTACCTGGAAAAATGCCAAATGAATTCTCGTATGGATTATGATCAGCAGCATAAAGAGTCACCAATGAAACCATAGAATCATTTTCACAATCTGTAAAGGTTTGTTGAGAATAAAATATTGATGGTTCATTTGAATCAGGTGCAATATCTGTACAACCGTTCATATCTGCCCACATTAGTAAATTCTGTATAGCACCATGCTCCTGTGCTTCTATATTTGGAAGATGGATGGCATCATTAGAATACAGAATAATTTGATCAAGGAGGCCGTGTATCTCCATTATTGGAATGGGAGAGTAATTTGGTTCAGGATCTTCGAGTAAATAATACGACATACAGGCAATAGCTGTAAACGTATCACTGTGTTCATTTGCCAGTTTTTGACTTAAAGAACAACCATTTGACCAACCAGTTAAATAGATTCTACTTTCATCGACTGAATGATTAGCAATAGTTTTGTGAACTATTTCCATTATTAATCCAGTATCATTTAGTTCTAATTCTCCCGCAGTACTACAACAATAGCCTGAATTCCATGAATTATCAAAACCTTGAGGCCATACTGCAATAGCGCCATTTTGAGAAGCAATATCATCAAAATCTGATAGAGTTCTTTGGTCTTGCATGGTTAATGTATTGCCATGGATATCAATTATCATAGGCGCTCCAGATAAATTTACAGTACTTGGAATGAGAACATTCCAACATCTTTCTAAATCTTCATGTATCATGCATTCTATGTAATCTAAATCTTCAACAATTAAATCATCTTGATTATTTTCCTCGACTTCTGAAATATTTTTATCATCCATTTGTAGACAGCCTGACGAAAAGCATAGTAGAATAACTACTACATAGGCATGAATTTTCATAGATATCGGTTTAGTTACGCCCTAATATGTCTTTTGAAATATAGATTTTATTTTTTGGCAACTGTTTCTATTTCTTTTATCTTATTGAATTTTATTAAGTATTTCGATGAATTAAATAATCCTCTAATGAAACCAGAAAGGAGGAGTGCAGATAGTGCGATTGTGGATGTCCACCCCCAAACATTGCCGATTGCAGCAAATTCTTCCTTCGTTAAGAGTAGCGCCATAGCAGTAACTAAACCAATTCCTATTGACGTCTGAATTCTCATTCCGAGTGGCATAGCCAAAATTGTTCTGAATGCTTCAAGACGTTGGAGAAGTACCAAAGACCATATCATTGTGCCAATTGACCAAATAAATAGATCTGCAGAATAATCGCCCACAACTAGATTCATAGATTCTATATATAATGTAGAGCCAATTAGTAATGAAAGCCAAATTACTGAAAAGCCAAGTAACATCACAATTTCACTCAGAGATGTTCCTAAACTTTCTCTAAGTCCTTGTTCTTGAACCGGTTTTTTATCCTTTCTTGACTTAAGATCTGATGTTAAAATCTTAAGTTTTTCCAGAGAATTTTCTGTTTCTAATAACTTTTGAGTTATGGCTAGTGATTCTATCAACATCCCTTCTTGTTCTTTTCTTATCTCTTCATTAGCTGCAAATGATTGTAATAACTTTTCATATTCATCTATTGGAATCATTACATTTCCCATTGATTCTACTAAATCTTCGAGCGAGGGAACTTCAGGGGCACGAGGCAAGGATTCCCTTAAATTGGTTAAGCGATCAATTTCTTCTGGAGAAAGAGGGAGAGGAGTCCATCGTGCAATTGCCTTATCTAATTCTCTAGATGTGGCTTGGCTTACTTCTTTGACTTTCTTGCCAGTATAACCTGTTGCTGCTATCATTTTCTCTTTTAAATTACTAAATTGTTCACCAGCTGTTGTTTGCCAAGATGAGCTGTCGTCTGATGTCTTGTCGGCCATGTTTCTACAACCCTTGAGAGTTACATCTAAACTTCAAATATTGGTAAAACTGATTTGATTAAATACAAAGATATATATGATGATTAATGAAAAAAAAACACTCTTTAATTAATACCTCGACAATGGAAGAGGTATGAACGTAGCACAAATACTTACTTTCCTTGTTGGAGGATATGCTTCAGTGGCAATAACTATCATGGGTGTCATGCCATTAGTAGCATAGATTATCATCATTGTTTATTTTCTGATGAAGTATCCCACCATTCATCATTACTGGATAGTTTGTTATTAGTTCTTGATATTGTGGCTTCTACTTTTTCATTGGTTAGTACAATTGGTATTTCTTCATATTTTCTTCTCTTTGAGGAAAATATCAACATAAGGCCAATAATAATACCAAATAAACCACAACAGGTGAAAGGAATAGAAAGATCTCCTCCTGCATCCACGGTAGGTTTGGTATTTGCTTCATACACGATATAAAGGGGTAATATACTAAAAGTTATGAAAAATAGGCCAATGATCTTTTTAAAAATTACTAATGCTAAATTTGAAGTATTGTCTCTCTTTTCTAAAGTTACTGCGGCCATTGACTGAGTAGTTGAAGAATTGTTATCAAAAGAAGTTGTAGCATCGTGTTTATTAGTTCTATACATCACAAAATAAATCATAATTAATCCAATAAAAAACTGAAAACAAAAACAACATGCTAATGTATCAGTTATTTCTTGAACATCTTCAGTTAAACGACTGTTAGCGGGGTCATCAGGATAATACCAAACTGAAATATTGAAGGATGAAGAATAATATTCTAATGCATAATTGATGCAACTATTGCTAGATTTTGAAAGAGTATATTCTACAGGTTGGCCATTACTGCCGAAATAAATATCTCCATTTACCGTATATGTATAATTTAGATATGCAAAACATCGATATTCGTCTCTAGTATAGGTTCTTCCATTAAGTGTTGATCTAATCTCATCATATTCTTCAAACCATTCAGTACCTTCTTCCACATGTCCTTCTACATAGCCTGTTTCTGGTTGAAAGAAAGAATTCAACAATCCCATAGTGAGTAAGCAAAAAAATACCCAAGGAAAAAATAATATCCAAAAATACCTCTGTTTAGAGGCAGTTATTGGTTTTGTGTTATTTCTAATGTTTGACATATTTTAACCTTTAAATTTAGATGCTTTTCTATGATATTAATCTGAAATGATAATTTTGATATTCATTTGATTTATTTTTTTATTTGTTGATTCTAAACTTAAAGAAAATAAAACTGCAAGAATCTGGAATATAGAAAATACAATATTCCAAGTTAAACTAAATACTAAACGTGGGAATGGAGGTGCAAAAGCTAAAGTTGCAAAACAACCGACTAACTGCAGAGAAAGTGCCAGTGCATAAGGTCTAAGGGATAAATTTCTTTGTCTTAATTTTGAAACTATCGCTGTGGATGACAATAGTAATGGTAAAGCAATAAGCAATGACATCCATTCTGTGGGTGGATTATCTCTAGCACCTACATATCCTCCTTTTACGACTATCCTACCAGGATCTAATTCTCTTGGATGAGGAAGTGCCCATGCTTCTAATCCATTTACTTGTCCCAACATTGTCCACCAAAGTATCCACATTACCAAAGGTAATACAGCAGCAGCGATAAATGGTTTAGGATTTTTCAAATCATATTTCTCTAAAGTTATCCATTTCCATTGTGTTCGCATAAGGACATCAATTGAAGATATTAACAAAAGAGTGATCGATGCTGACCATGCCCCCCATGTTAGTACCAAAAATCCTCCCAATGCAATTATATCAAGTTCTTTTGGTAATTTTATATTCAGTAGTTGACCGAAAAAAATATTTGTTCTTTGTAAAAGCCCAATTATTCCAACGAATAATATAATCAGTAAAGTTAGTAAATCAATATTAGATATTTCAAGCCAATTTACGAATAAAATTAATAATAACCAAATTGAAATAAATATTCCTTGTTTACTGAACTCTTTCTCACTACTGAGATAATTGTACACAGGTCCGGTAATTGACAAAATAAGAATACTAAATAAGAGGCCAGTATTATTTTCTGGCCATCCTAATTGGACTAAATGTAGAACCCAATGTTCACCTACAAGACGTTCATGAACTCCAGTTATTCCAAGTAATGAAATGAAACCTAAAATAGAAAGAGCCAATTTTTCATTTTTATTCTGAAATTGTTTATTTCTAAATCTTTGGCTCAGGACTATCCAAGTTAGTGGGATTAAAGTGAACCATAAACGAATACTACCAAAACTCAAGACTAAAGCGGCAGCTAACCATGGCCACCATTCTGGCATAGAATTAACCCATTTTACAATTTTTCCTTCTTTATTAGAATTTTTCTGATAATTACTTAGTGTCCACCAAACTATCCATAATGATGAGAAAGCACCAATAAGACGAGGTATTATGGTTACATATCCAATAAATGCATGACTCAAAATCATGATAGTTAAAACGGTAATAAAAATTGAAGTAACTCTGCGTTCTTCAATAGTTTTTGGAGATCCCATGCCAATCAAAAGAATAGCTGAAGCTGCAAGAAGACTCCAAGTACTGGCTGAAATTAATAAGTCGATGAATCTAGTAAACTCGGCATCTATTGGTATTTTCTCCCATTCAATAATATCAGGGCTTATGTCTTTGGCTGCAGGTCTATCGATTGACTGGAGGAAAATTTGTCTTTCATAAGCCGCCTGCCAATTCCATTTCTCTAATTCATTTCTTTCTACTGCCGAAATATTAAGAATATCTAATGGTATTTGACCATGTAATTGGACAGGAAAAGGTAGGTCTAAAACGGCTATCGATAACGCTGGAATATCACGTTGATGACCTTCTGATTGTGAACCTGGTATAATCTGTGGACCCCAGACAAGAGCAGCAACTTCTCTAGTTACATCTTGTGATGAGCCGTGAGTTCCTAGTTTTGTCATACCATGATCTGCAGTAACTATTATTGTCCAATTTTCAGGAACTTCGTCCAGTACTTCATCGATTAATCCATCTATATGTGTAATCTTTTCTGAATATTTTTCTCCGGTAGTCCCCCATCTATGTCCTACTTTATCTGGTCCTGAAAAATGAGCACCTATTACATTATAAGAATCGTTTTCAAACCACCTAAAAAGAACTTCTGCAGTATCTTCATCTCCTTGATAATAGTCTGCATGGCCTAGGAAAGTATCTATAAAATCCAGATTTTCCATATCCCCATACATATTCCCATAGACGTAACTACCTACTAATCCAACATTATATGGTGAATTTGTACTTGAAACTCCTATTTCTGAGGCTAGAGTCCAGGCATCATCTCCTCCAGGATGTTCTAGATTGAAATTTCGAAGTCCATCGCTCGGAGAATTGGGTACTCCATTCATAATTTCAGAAACACAAGTTGCCGATAGGGTAAGTGGGCCGGTTCTCAGATTTAATGTTGCTCCAGTCTCTCTTCGCTCATTTAAGAGGGGCATATTTACTTCATCAAGCATCCAATTTTCTCCAACGCCATCTAAAATGATTAGGATAAATCCGTCACTAAGAGGGTCATGAATTTCTGGAGGTTGAATAATTATGCCTTGCGGAGTTTCTGAGTCGAGTAAGACGTGTGGTGCAGTTACAAATAGAGGTATAATAAGCATTAGAGCTAGAAATGCAAAAGGTCTTTTACGAATTAAATCAGCAACTTGGCTGGATTTGGTGTCGCTCACAGATATTGCTGAATGACTTGTAATTAAATAAGATTGGTGATTTTCTAATTTGAGAATGGATAATTATGGTTTAATCACCAATAACAAAATTATTTTCTAATAGCTATGCTAATGATTCATTGGCTTGATTAATAATTATTGACGTCGACCATCCTTCTGCATGATCGTAATGTGGATTGAATCCAGTAGTCAAATTAGTTATATGATCGTCAAATTCCACACTTAATTTCGGATATTCAAGCTTAGTCTTCTGAATAACTGAGTCTACTAATGTGTATAAATCATTCAAATTTTCGGCAACCAGTCTGTGGCGTGCTATTTTCATACAGTACTAGTAACGGTTTACCCTTGAATAGTTTACTAAACTAAAACATGATGAATTTCAACACTAAACATTTTCTTGAGGATAAAATTCTGAAAGCATACCAACTGATTCAAATAAACTTGGACCATTACCAAGATAATATACAGAGCCTAAACGTGAACGGGAATCTTCTGCGGTAGAATTGGAATTCTCTGCACAACTACCAGTACATCCATCTGCAAATGCTACATAAACACGACCGTTTCTATCAATATGTAAATCATTGAAATCTAGTAAATTTCTATTAGATCCGCCAATATCTCTACAATCTCCACTGTTCAAACAGATGCTACCAATCTGAACAGGATCGGGTGAGACCCTAAGAGTATGAAATATTGGATTAGAATCTAAAGCATTTAAACTAAATGTAATATACAAATAATAACTAACATTACTGGTTGCGAAATGTGGATTTCCGTCCCATTCTTCTCCATCAATATTTGGTAGCCCTAGTTCACTAGAGTTTTCACTGCCAAGATATGTGATGGCTATTCTTCCAGGATCTCCAGCATCAATCTGAGGAAAGGTTGTTGAAATCACTTCTACTGGGCTAATTCGAACACTGTCTTGAGTCCATGACTCCCCAGAATCTGTACTATGTGACATGTAAACTCCAAAATCTGAACCTGACCAAATATGATATGCATTAGAATTAGAATCAGTAGCAACTTCAGAATTTTTACGAGGGTTTGGAGTTCCTACATCCTCGCCCATTTCACGGGTATCCCATGTTAAACCATTATCTTTCGAAAATATCACAGCAGGGGTTGCGACTCTAGGAGTAACATATACAGTACCATCAGGAGCGGTAGTTATTGCACCATGTAATCCTCCATTTGTTGTAGCTAGGCCATATATCTGACCACCTACCTCAAAAGTAGCACCTCCATCAAAACTAGTGTAGCAAAAAATTCCTGCAAGTTTATTATAGCAAAAATATACAGCTTCATCATATAATGGTGTTAATGCCCCAGGTATTCCATAGCCGTCACTTGTCCAAGGCCCAGTTGCAAGTTTAATATGATCATTTAATGGTAAAGGTCCAGAATCGTGTGGGTTACCTAACCATGATTCACCATCATTATCGGACCAGCCTATCCATGTCGATTCAAGACCCATCATATGGATATTGAAAACTCGATCAGTAACTGGATCTACCCAACCATATGGATCACTAGTAAATGGAGCTTGTGTAAAATCTCTAGTATTTTCCCAAGAAAGTCCGTGATCACAGGACCTCATTGGCAACTCCATTGCAATAAAAAAGATACATCCACTTGAAGTGATACCAATGCTAGGCTCTGGGCCATCTTCACCAACGTTACTGAAAATAAAATCAAAAGGCATTTCAAGAATGCTCTCATAGAGTGTGAAGTCAACGGGCATACCCTTGGAATCTGTGACAAATTCACCTTCTATTCTGGAAGGTTCTTCGGAAAAAAAGGAATTATTAGAGGACTGAAGACATCCTGAGAGAGGAAGGGAAATCATCATTATCCCAATAATTAAAGCTACGTACTTCATATTACTATGGGACGGCTTATAGGAGATTATACTATCCATTAATGAATTAGAAATTTCTAACTATCAACTTACTCAGTTTTAGTCATAAAAAAATCAGATTTGATTTGTTTTTCAAGCCTCAACCAAAGTTTATCAGTATCTGTCATCATTTCCCTCAATAATAACATAATAAAGTTTAGATATAAAGGGTCGTTTAATTGATATTATACAAACTGGATAAATAAAGATACTTTGTTTAAATTCTTTCCCATTCTAGCAATAGTTGACCGTTGGAATTTATTTTTAAAATTGGAGACCATAAAGAAGGATCAAATGACTTATACGCATCTTCAATATTAATTTCCATCTTTTCAATTATTGTCTTGTCTAGTTTTATACTAAAATTGGATTTATCAGAATAAAATAATGAATCGGAAATAATATTTGGTTGGCTAGTTTCTTCTATAACTTGCTTGACTAGTTTTATCTTATTGGAGTCATCAGCAACTGTACTAGTATGATGTTTTTCTGGTGAAGAATTCGTAGTAGTAGTATTAATTTTAGATGGTAATCCCACTTTTGACAATATTGGTTCTTCTCCCTCAATAGTACTACCTATTCCTAAGCCGCCCCTGGAAGAGTACAATACAGCTTGTCCAATTAGTGTTAATGCTGCTAAGAATAATGCCAAAACTAAAATTAGCCCTTGAAATTCAATACCGAATGATATTATTCCTGAAGGGAGACCAATTAATCCAAATATTCTCCTCCAACCTTGATCTCTCTTAAATCCTAAAATCATATGGTGAGCAGATATTGTAATTAACACTATTTCAAATAAATAATCCTGAGATATTGTATCGGAAAAGGGAACAATAAATAAAATTGTCAATGAAGAACCAATTAACCCTAAATTATATTGATAGTCAAAGTTGTAGAGAAATTCTACGTTTTCTTCTTTAATATCACTTTCTTCAAATTTAGTTTCTGGAAATGGATTATATTCGGCCCATGAACAATATATCATGTACAATCCATATGTAACCGGTAATAGTGAAATATGTCCGAAATCTACATCATTCAATGCAAGTGTCAGAGTAAAAGTTTGAAGTAAAATAGAACAATGGAATAACCAAGGTCGGTTGTTTTTGAAAGTATCAAAGGTAATTAGTAAACTCGTCAAGAATGGTAGGAAATCACTAATACCATCAGGTACCAGTAAGAAACAATATGCCATTATTCTTGATGTTGGAGCTAAATATCTTAATTCTTCAAAGGAAAAAGATTCTTTTGCATTGGCATACAGCATTCTATTTTTTATTAAAAAATACTGTGTTAAACCAACGATACCTGCTGTAAAAGTTGCATATTCTACTGGGTAGGATGATTTGCTTGGATCTATCATTTCTACCAGATTTAGGATTGCCCAATAAGTGGCAATAGGTGTTATCCAAAACCAATGTAATAATCCATACTTCCATGCTCCATAAGTGAGTAAAGATACAATAAATATTGGAGCCAATTTCTCATCAGGGAGTAAAAAGGAAAGACCCAATAATGTAGCAATTAAAGGCCCAAAAAATTGCTCTGGACCATATCTTGATCCTGCTGGTCGTTGTTTTTCCTCAGAAATATTGAATAAAACCATCAAAGGAATTGATAATAGTAGTAAAGAAACCCAACGAGGAGTATCAAAAATTAATAAATTCGAAAATTCGCCCAGATATGGTATGTTTCCTAAAGTATACCATAGTATTGAATTATCAGAATAATTATTTCCAAATATAGTTGAATATGTTATCGCAAAAAAGGGCGACAGAAGAAGAATTAGAGTAGAAACATGTTTGGTTGCCCTGTAGATTGCTAGCGAGAAAATTGGTATAGCAAGTAATCCTCCAGAAATATCAGTTAACCCGATAAATAAAAGAGCTAGTAAAGTGAGTGTGCCAAAATTTCTAGCACCTTGAGAGAGATCATATATTCTTTTAAGTCTCAAATTGAC
>QQRX01000032.1 GCA_003602595.1 Candidatus Poseidoniales archaeon
ATGGCAGATTGTTGGGCATCATGTATGATACCTTTTGATTGGGGATTGCAATATGACCCACGAGGTTTTGTCTACATATCTGAAATGGTTTCAGGAATTTATGTTGTTCAATTTGATGAGGACTATGATCCTAGATATGATTATCCGCCATTATGGACAGAATTAATGGACGATGAGTGAGAAATATGACTCGCTTCAAGGCGCTTGCTGCTTCTTTAGTTATTATCATGGTAATGCCAACAGTGGTTGGACATGGGGCTAGCGATTACCAGTTCATAATGAGAAATCAAACATTACAGCCATCAGAAGCTAAATTATTAGATAATACTACTATGATTTTCTTTAATGTGGCTGATGAAAATAGGACAATAAAAATGGATATTGACAAAGATGGAGTGGATGATGTAGAATGTTTAACAACACCATATAATGCAACATCTAATACTGATGAATGTAGAATTTGGATAGAACCAGGAGTTTGGGAGGCCGGAAACTACGAAGTTAGGATAATGTCTAACGATAGTTTATGGTATGTTCTAAATTTGGTGGTTTCTCTTGATAATCATACCGAAACTTCAAATTTTGATTTAGCAGGACCTAATTATTCACTTAATGAAAATCTCATTGATGGTTCTGAAGATGATAAAACAACTCCTATAAAAATTTATCAATTAGTCCTTTTGGTAGTTTTAATTGCTGGGCTGCTCCTAACAATGAAGAGAGATGAGATTAATGGATAAAAAGATAGTTGGAATATTATTTTCATTGTTAATGATACTACCCGGCTGTATGGGTACTGAAGAAAAAGATATTTTTTATGGAGATGATATAAATCCACCAATACCTGCTCAAGACTTTAGTCTAGTTGACGGAAATGGAGAATACTATCAACTTTCTCAACTAGAAGGAAAAGTGATAGTTATTGCATTTCTCTTTACAAGATGCCCAGATGTTTGTCCGATAGTGAGTGCTAATTTAGAATTTATTTCAGAGCAATTAGGAGATGTTTATGGAAATGAAGTGGCAATTTTGACAATAACTGTCGATCCATGGACAGACAATAATTCTGTTATGAATGAATATGCTGAATCAAGAAGTTTAGATTGGCCTCATCTAACAGGAACTGTAGAAGAATTAGAGCCAGTTTGGAAGAATTTTGAAGTTGGACTTGAAACATATGATTCAGATATCGATGGAGATGGGGTAGCAGATGGTTTTGATGTATGTCCAGATACTCCAGAAGAAGAGGAAGTCGATGGAGATGGTTGTGGACTAGATACACAACAATCAGAAGATTCTGATGTACAAGTTAAACATCACCCTCTCCTTACTTACTGGGTTGACCACACAACAGGTACAATAATAGTTGATAAAAATATGAACCAGAGAGTTTGGTGGGAAGACACACTATGGAATCCAGATTTAGTTATGGAAGATATATTATATCTTGTTAATGAATAGGTGTTATATTTGAATATCAAATTCAATTCAATTTTTCTTACATTAGTTTTACTCTCTTCAGGTTGCATAGGAGGAAATGATAATTCAATCATATTAGGGACTGAATACAAAGACCCTCCTTTGGCTCCGGATTTTACTTTAAAAAATCAAGATGGAGAATTGGTTAAATTTTCTGATTATGAAGGAAAAGTAATTGTTGTAGCTTTCATCTACACTACTTGCCCTGATGTCTGTTTAATAATATCCGCAAACCTAGATTACATAGATGATAATTTAGGAGAATATTCAGAAGATGTGGTAATATTATCAGTTACGATAGATCCTGCAAGAGATACTGTCGAACATCTTTCAGAGTGGACAGAAAGAATGGGTTATGAGTGGGATCACTTGACTCATGAAAGTGCATCTACGATAGAGAATGTTTGGAAAACATGGAATGTGGTTGTAGATGATGATCATATTGCGAATAGCCTACCTCCTGAAGATGAAATGCTAAGATTTGGAGTATTGTATCCTGATAATACTTCATTCAAGATGGACAATAAATGTTGGAATTTACCAGATAATAAATGTTATACTGATTTTGAGGATTTTGCTAATTATTCATTTGAAGAGGCAGAAATATACTATGATATTGAAGAAGGGAGAATAGGAGAATGGAAAGTTAATGATACTTGGTCATGGGAATTATATAATTGGGATTTAAGAAATGAAAGTTGGGTGAAAATCAATTCTCAGAACTTAACTTCAGTTATGATAACTAAGGATACACATCTAGCATGGGCAGCAAGTAATGCTAACATCAGTAATTTGCCCCCTGGAGTAGACTGTAATGGTTCTGGATGGGTCATGGGAACTGGAGCTAGTGCCCATTGTATGTGTGATGAAGGATATGAAAGGCCCAATGGAGATTGGTTAAGTTGTATATTGATCGATAGTGAGTCTGAATCCAATACAACCGAAGAAGTTGATCCTCATGCAGAAACTTTAGGAGAATATGAAATTGGACATTCAACAAGCACATATATTATAGATAAAAATATGAATAAAAGAGTTTCATATTCAGGAATTCATTGGGATGTGGATGAATTTTTGAAAGATGTCATTACACTGACGAATGAATAAATTATTAGTTTAACAGATTTAAATCAATGGCATCTTACGCAAACGTTCTAAATCTGGCTGATACAATTGACGTATATCGTCAAGATCCAGTACTAACATAGCCAAGCGTTCTAGAC
>QQRX01000033.1 GCA_003602595.1 Candidatus Poseidoniales archaeon
TGGTGCTGGGAGTGGGATTTGAACCCACGAAGGCCTTGCCACCGGAGCTTAAGTCCGGCCCCTTTGACCGCTCGGGTATCCCAGCAAGTATACCGCCGAGGCTTCTTGCTTTCAATCGAACTGATAATTTACTCCAATTTACGATGCATACAGTGTACTAACTTCCCGAACGTTTTAACATTTTGAATATATCCGAAGGCTGTGGCAAATAGTCCTTCATCGGTTTCAACTCTTAAAAGTGCTAAAATAGCACTTTTTCTAACAATGCTACTCTTGGCACCAGTTTACTCGCCATTAAATTCAAATTTGGAAGAAAATAAGCATATGGGAGAAACTTCTTATGTATCTAAAAATACAAATTTGTATAGGCTATATTTTGCTGAACAAAGCTCTAACGATTCTGGGGGCGGCGACGGAACAATAACAACTAAAGTCCCGGATGAAGGAGGGCAAATCACTGGAAGTGTTTTAGATAGCTCTATTGAATTTACTACTCCAAAATTACGTTCTTCTCTAGACTTTGAAACTCGCTCTTCAAGCGGTCAATCAAATTACTATGTCCCATTATATTTATTCACAAAAGCATCCGGTCCGAGTGGATCCAATGTTGAATGGACAGTTACTCTAAAAGCCTCAGGTTCTCAAATAGGTTCTGCAACTTTGAGTAATGAAGCATGTGTCTCTAGTTTAACAAGTAGCTGTGATGACTTTGATTATGAATTATTTGAAATTGATGTCGGCTCAAGAGATGTATTTACCGTATCCAAAGATGAGAGGCTCGAGGTTATTGTTGATGCTTCGATGTCAGGGTGTGACGGAGGTGGCTTGTTTTCTTCTTGTGAAGCTGAGATTGCATGGAATGAAATTGATGGCGATAGCAGATATTCAAGTATAGAAATAGATGCTAATGCTATTTCTGATAGTTTAATTTTACTACAGAGAGAAGGATCAGAGCTAGTTGAAGGGCCAGAACTAACTTGGTATCCTAATGACATTATCTCTGAAAGGACCATGCAATTCACCTTCGATGTCAAGAGTGCTTTTGGAAGATATGATATTGCAGATGTAAAACTACTGATGCGAGACCCCGATGGAGTTTATCGAATAGATAAAGATATAGATTCAATAGACGACGATGATATTGAAGATACTTCGTCTGGAATATTTGGTAAATACTTGTGGACTTATCCAATAGGTCCTAATGGATTAATATCTGGAGAATATTCAGTTGAACTCGAAATAACCGATATCCAAGGCCATACTACCGTTATTGAGCATGAGGCCATTCAATTGAAACAATGGGGAGTAGCATTAAATCACAGATTCGATAGGTATGTAGAATTCATTGCTCCAGGAGAAACTACTCCAATACCTCTACAACTAGTTCATAGAGGAGACTCAACAAAATCAATGGATGTGGAATTAAATGTTCAAACTGCACTAGGTAGCTCTTGGCAGATTGAATTCGACCAACCTGCAGGTTATAGATTAGATCAAGGAGGAGATATTCTGAATCCTATTTTATCATTAAGGGCTCCTGATGATTTAAGTAGAACTCCTGGTAAAATAAAAATTACCGCCCAGGCCGAAGCTCTAAACGATGAAGGAATTCTCACAGTAGTTCATTCAGATTTATTGGAACTAGAATTAGAAAAAATAGATGTTTACCAACCTCCTGAAATTTCTCTTTGGTCGGAAGAACATGATGTTGCTATAGCAAATTCTACTAGGGGAGATTCAATTGATCCCAACATACCTAGATATGTCGAATATGGAGAATTTAATCCATTTATTCTTGAGGTTTTTAATACCGGTTTTGATGCCGACTCCTTTAGAATCGACATTTTGAAGCGTTCAAAGGCTATTTTCCAAGTATTTGATAATGATACTGGAAATAGAATTCTAGAAGATGAAGGAGATGGGACTTTTCATATTCCACTTTTAGAAAGACACTCCACTCAAACTTTGAAATTTAGTGTAAAACCTTCAGATGATAGGGAAGATGACGATATTGGGCAAATAGAACTGGAAATAATTAGTGAAGGAAATGCTTCGTTGCGTTCAACTATTTTATTCACAATCCAAAGAACATTTGGAATAAGAGCCGAAGTATCTCATGATTGTGATGGAACTCCTCTTGGCCAAATAGAAGTTTCACTTTGTTCTGCAGATTCAGATAACCCTACCGTTGATTTAAGGGCAAGAATAACAAATACCATGGAGAATGATCAGACTTCAACTCAATGGAGAATACAAAATCCTGCATCACTTGATAAAAATTTAGATGTTAATCCAATATATGGACAATGGCAGTTCACGGTCAAGGATAAGGATGGAGTTTCTGTTCCAAGGGTCACATTAGGGCCTGATGATTATACTGAAGTTTTTGTTTCAATAACATTAACCGACCAAGTTGAAGCAGGAAATCATACCATATACCTTAGAATAATCGAAGATACAGAAGATCCTAATCCTCGATATTTCGATCTACCAATGATTTTTGAAGTCGGGGAAGGAGATCCGGATTTAGAAATAGTACAAGTTTCTCCTATTTCGAGATTTATGCCAGGAGATTCTTATTCAATACAGATGAAAGTACGTAATAAGGCAAACACTCCTATTACTGTACTATTGGATTCTAGCGTTGAAGAAACAGGATGGAGCATAACCATAGAAGGAAAATCTGGTTCTCCATTAATCGAATTGGATGCTTTTGATGAAGAAACATTTACTGTTGACTTGACAGTTCCAGAGGATGCAAATAACGGGGACAAAATACCAATTTCCATTACTGCATCGCCGTTGGATACAGAGCAAAGTTTTTCTGATGATTTCACTGCAAAATTTGAACTTAATGCAGTCATAGAAATTTCTTCAATTAGTGAAATAATAATCAATGAAATTACGCACCCTAGATTTTCAACAATGATTTTTGCTTTGGTTGCAATTTTAATCATTTTTGCTGGCATCCAAAGTCGTTTGAACAGGAGAAAATGGGCAGCACAAATTGCATATTTAGAAATGCTATCTGATGATGGTAAAAATGATGAAACACTCTCTCAAGAAGCCGATATCCCTTCTCCGATCCTGACTGTTGAAGAAGAAATTCCTGATAAATATGACCAAGATGACATAGAACTCGTTTGATTATTTTTGACATATGTATGAACTACGCTCCATTCTTCTTAAGACCCTCATATATCGCCATGGTTTCAAGGTAGTTTCATGGATGCTCTATTTTCGAAACCTGATGGCGAAATACAACTCAGAAAGAGTCGTTCAGCCGTATTATTCAGTGTGATAATGCTGGGGGCATCTCTATCAGCTTTAGAATTTGGAATCTGGGAAGCCATGGCGACTACAGATCAAGATGGTGATGGATTAAGTTATGGTCTTGAGTTTTTTATAAACACCCAGCCACAAGATTGGGATACTGATAATGATGGTTTACCTGATGGCTGGGAATGGCAATATGGGCTCGATCCATTGTCTTCTTCTGGGGATAATGGATCAACCGGAGATCCGGATATGGACTCATTAAATAATTTAAATGAATATCTATATTCAATACCTTCTAATTGGGATTTTTCGGGTACTCCTAATGTATTAGATAATGGAGTTTGGTGGAATGGTACTGTTCCAGTAAGTAATTGGGATGAAGAAAGTGCCATGCAGCTACTTCAAGGCTCAGGAGGAGATGGTGCTGATGAAGATCCAAAGGGTAATATTTGTTCAGATACCTTTGATAATGATCATGATGGTTTAGTAGATTCTTTCGATGATGATAATGATGGAGATGCAGATTGTAGTTCAGACGATGATGATGGAGACGGATTAATTGATGAGGACGTAAATGGTTGGGACACAGATGGTGATGGCATACCTGATGGCTGGGAAGTGGCATACGGACTAGATCCAACTTCTAATTCAAACATGGATGGAACATTTGGCGATCCTGATGGCGACGGACTGATAAATCTCTATGAATATGTCAATCCTGCATGGAATACAAGAAATGGTAGTACTTTCCCTCCTACACAGTATTTTAGACCAGGTCCCATTAACATGACCTTCACTACATCTCCTTGTAATCCTGTGCTTGATTTAGGACCAGGAGGATGTGAGATATTCACTGCCGAAGTAGATGGAATTACTCAGACAGATCCTCAAAATAATGATACTGACGGCGACGGACTTAATGATTCATATGAGGCCTTAATCTTACTAACAGATCCAACCGAAGTTGATACTGATGGTGATGGCATACCCGATGGAATTGAAGTAAACGGCCTTTATGGATTCCCAGAACAACCTTCAGATCCAAGAGATAACAATACAGATGACGACCATCTAGATGACGGAGAAGAAGATATTAATGGAAATGGTATTGTTGATGAAGGAGAAACAGATCCAACCAGAATAGAAGATGAAGGAGATATAGATAATGATGGATTACAAAATTGGGAAGAAAACCTTACTTGTACCTTTTGGAATGTCTCAGATTCGGACGGTGGAGGAATAAATGATGGGGATGAACTTGACTTCATGAGGAATACCAATCCTTGTATTTCAACAATAGATTTAGAATTTATTATATTAAATTGGGATGCAAATGTCAACTCTTTACAATTAAATTCTACTGAAAACATAAATCCAAATCCAATCGATTGGAGGCAGAATGATGTTCCTATGGCTTATTATGTTTTATCGTCAGGTAATTTGACAGGTTTTAGATTCTCTAGTGTCGTTGGAGATACTTTAAGAGGAATAGATACTGAAGCCCCAATTGGAGCTACGTCAATAATAATTACTAATGGCTCATGGTGTTGGAACGCTACAGCAGGAGCTGTTAATGACCCCCATTGTGATGATGATTATCCAGATTTAGATTCTGACGGCTTAGCAGACTGGGAAGAATTAGAAGGTACCTGGGGATTTATTTCACGAATAAATATGACAGATTCTGATGGCGATGGTGTCGATGATTTATCCGAAATCCAAAATTCTACTGATCCTTTGGAACCTTGTCATAATTTATTAGACACAGATGGCGATGGTTTGAATAACTATTTCGAAAATAATACTGGTTGTAGATTATCTTTTGGAATATCTCCGGGTAACATGACTCTAGATACTTACCTTACGCTCTGGAATCAATCAGATTCCGATAATGGAGGAGTTTCTGATGGTCAAGAATACATCGATGGTACTAATCCTCAGAATAATCCTGCTGATGATATTAATCCTACCGATACAGATGGCGATGGAATACCCGATACTATTGAACAAGATATTGGTACTGATTGGCTGGATCCTGATACTGACGGAGGAGGAATTCCAGATGGACAAGAATGCCCAGAATCATTTTGGTCCACTAATTGTGTAGATTCTAATACTGACCCATTCAATTCTTCCGATGATATTGCTTTCAATTCTTTGTTCTTTATCGCTTCTAATTTATCCGATGGGGCAGATCCGAATTTGAAACATTATTGGAGATGGCACACTTATGATTCATACACTGGCGTTTCGTGGGGAGTTAATTCTTCTTTAATTGGAAATACTTTAATTCTTCCACCATCAAATATTTCTCAAGGTATTTCAGATCCTGCTTTTTGGAATTCGTCTTCTGCAACCGATTGGGAAATACTATTTGAAAGCGGATTAATGACCCCTGGAATCGAGTTAATTGCTCCTTATAATGTATTTGAATTTGATAGTTGGACAGAATTTACTGCAGGTTTAAATTATTCAAACTTCACTAGAGATATAATTATTGATACTTCTAATGTTGATTCATTATTCGTCTCTGCACCAGAAGTTATTTTTTCCTCTAGCATACGGGAAAACTCCACAGTTTTCACTGCTAGTAGTTATGCTACAGACTTGCCAGAATCATATCTTTCAAACGCTGGGCAATTAGTGAACAATATCACTCAACAAGTAATTAATAACTCAGGAGCAGTCTCTGCTTGGGATAAAATACTAGCTATTCAAGATTTTATTATAAATGGAAATGATACAATTACTTTCTTGAGAAATCATGATGGTTCTTCCAGACCAGTTGGTTTAGGCACCGATAGCGATATTTCTCATTGGATATTAAATTCTTCTTTTGAAGGCAGTTGTGATGAATTTACATCACTCTTTACTGTTATGTTGAGACATGCAGGAATGCCTACCAGAAAGGTTACTGGATTTGCAGGTGGCGATTGGGACGGCAAGTCGTTTAATGTCTATGGCAAAGATTTCACTTGGTGGTCTGAAGTACATCTGCAAACAAATCAAAACCAAGGAAATCTCGATATGGGCTGGATTCCATTTGAAGCATGCCCCAGTATGTCATTAGTTGAAGTAGAAAATTTATCTTGGTATCCTGACTCAATAAAACGTGACCTTAGTGGTGATAATATTTCTGTTGAGGGCATTTTGCAATTTGTTGACAATTCATCCGCTGCCTCGAATATTGATTTATCTTTATACTTGATTTCTCCATCAGAAATCTCTAATATCCCAGGTTCGGCATCTTTAGATGAGCATCTAGTTGCAATAACTACTACTGATGAAAATGGTTTATTCAATCTCTCAGGATTGCCATCAGAAGTTATAAGTCCTGGTTATGGATCATTAGTAATTCAGACATCTAAGAAAAACTATGTTGGTGACCAAGGAATAAGTTTTTCTTGGACTATAAACATAACTGATGATGTCAATATTACTATAATTGAACCATTGCCTATAAATCAACCAATGTTAGGTGTAGGAGTAAATACTACTATATCCGGCCAAATGGCTTGGGAAAGTAATCCTAAAATAGACCCAACGTTGGTTGATAATTTAGAATTACAACTCAGCTATTCGACCTCTCTGGATGGAGATGTAATTATTTCTTCCGAAATAGGTGCAGGAGGATATTTTGAATTTATTGTCCCAATACAAGATAATGAACCTCTTGGCATTATTACTGCAACCTTGGACTTCTTCGGCTGGCATCAAGATGATTTGAATAATTTATCTTCTCCATTGTATCATGCCAATCCAAAATCAATCACATTACCACTTAACATCACTCCATCTCCAAATATGTCTATTACTTTAGAGAGTAGTAATTTAAATAATTCAATCATTGATATTAACTCATTCATTTATTTGAATGGAACAGTACTTAGCCGTGGACTTAATCCAAGTGCAGTTAATGGTACATTGTCATTAGATATGCGCAGATCAGACTTAAATGGTCCTTATGTAAATTTAAAGAATTGGATTCTAAATTCTTCATCATGGATCGGTACTCCTGGGGATTTTGAAATTGAATGGTTTTTCAATGAATCTGAAGTACCAGTACCTGCAGGTCCAGTAGAAATTAAATTTCAATTTAATGCTGATAATTTATCTGCTACAGATCAAGAAACATTTACAGATATTTATGGCATTAGGAGTGAAATAAGTTTTAATTATACACTTTCTCCTGATATGAGAGGGACTCCAATTGAAGTTGACGTACTATTAACAGATCATACGGGGACATCTCTTGCAAGCTTTTTAGGAGACTATAGTTTAGATTTTGATGGCTCTCAAGTGTGGAATCTATCAGACCCTATTACTCCCAGATTATTGGTCGAGTGGACACCTTCCTTAGATACTGTTCCTGGCGATTATTCATGGGAACTAAATTATAATGGGTCAACTTGGCTAAAACCTTCAAGTATTTCAGATCAGATAAGAATCAGAGGTAGGGCTAATGTTACTACAAACATCGGTTCTGAATGGTCACAAGGAGGAGATTTGAGCAATCCTAATTGGATTAGTGGAGTTGCCAGAGATATCATCTTAGGAACAACCATTGTTGGCAATAATTCTTCTATTTCACTTACATTACAAGTCCCTTCGGGATTGCCTCCTTCTCCTGATGGCTTCCCTGCTGCACCAATAGTATATGACCTAGCATTTGGCTGGATAGATGAACAAACTGGCGCCTACAATCTTTCTTTTGTAATGCCAGGGGATGTTCCTTCGGGAGTATATGATTTACGTATAGATCTAGATTTCTCTGCTAATCCTCCTGCTGGTGGAAGATATTATCAAGATAATTCTGTATTACTTGTAAATGCAGGAATACAGTCGAAATTTTTAGTTAATACCAATGACTCAGTTGCAATTGTTGTAGCAGGAGAAAATATAGAATTAAATGCTACAATTAATGATATTGCAGATTTATCACGACTCTCAAATATCACTGTAGAATTATATTTTGATTGGGGCGGACCATTGGAAAATTTGCTACAAGTTAGCCAATCCAATTCTGAAGGCATTGTGTCTTTTAGTGCATTAATACCCTTAGACACTGTTCCTGGTTATTACGAACTAAGAATTTTTGCTCCTGATGATTTGACAGATAATTTAGATGATGAAAACGCAGGACGTTGGTTGAATAATGAATCCTTTGTCAATCTTACTGTTCAAGTACCAAGCACTATTCAGATAGATTCTATACCATCTGAAGTTACCGCACTACAGTTTTTCACTATATCTGGCATGGTAATGGATTCAGTAGATAGTAATAGAACTATACAAGGGCCGGTGGATATTGAAATATTTTTCTTAGATGATCCAGACGAAATTTTAATTTCCGATTTCACTACAAATAACAATGGAAGCTTCACTGTTTCAGTACCTACTGATGTTTCTGGAGATGGAATCTCTAGTGGGCTAAAGACGTTAATAGTCAGCGTAGTCAACGAATCCAGTCCTTTTTATCTAACTGGGACGGGAGATGCCAGTATTTTAGTCCGTGGAATAACTAATTTTGTAGACACAAGTCCTCTGATTAACACTGTTATGGATAGAGGAAATTCAATAACAGTAGGTGCTACACTCGTCGAATTTAGTGATAACAATAAGCCATTAGGTGATTTTACTGTTTCAGTTAAATTTCATGATACATGGTTAACTGAAAACGTAACTGGAGAAGAAGGTAATGTTGACTTCATATTCACAATCCCCAATAATCATCCATTAGGATTGGTAAATGTAACATTTTTCTTTAATGGTTCTGGGACATTACACTCGACAATCAAAATAATTAATACAATAACAATTCGTTCTCCGACATTTATAGAAATCTATCCTATAGTTGCTAACCCTTTCCCTGGGGATTTTTTTAATATCACTGGCTCTTTGATTTCAGACAATGGTTCAGCATTAATAAATAGACAAGGAACTTTACTAAATCCAACCCTTACTTTCTCAATAGATGGCGATTTTAATACTTTTACAGTTTCTTCCATATCTACAGATTCTGAAGGCAATTGGTCTGCTGAAATCAGATTAGACCTATCATTCCCTAGAGGTTCGCATGAAATTAGCGTACTATTTACTCCCGGAGTCGGTTATTTCAGTGAAAGTACAAATAATTCATTATTTGATAGTAAAGGATATTCTTCACTCTCAATTCTCAGTCCTTTAGATCTCGATCCAGATAGTAGGACTACAAGGGGAGACTCACTGTCTGTCAATATATCAATTGTTGATAATTCAGGACTCCCAGTAATTTCTGTACCATTTAATATCAGTATTGAAGATGTTGTATTGGCAACAGGTTTTACTGATTCCAATGGAGAATCATCATCAATTATTTCTATAGATTCATTTACTTCTCCTGGTCCAATAAAAATAGATGTCTCTTTTAACGGCATTAATGGGACAACAGGACTCCTTGGTGATGAATCTTGGACCAGAGTAGTAGTATTGGCTCCAACAATAATAGAGATACTAGAAATTAATGGTTCATTTATTGCTGGTGAGAAAATAACTTTCGCAGGTACTCTAACAGATGAACACGGACAAAGCTTACTTGAAGGAGAAGATAATTCAGGAGGAATCTTACATCTCTACATTGATAATGTCGATGTTGGGCCATTGTACACTACTCAATCCAATGCTACTACGAATTTCTGGAATATAACTTATGATATTCCTTCAGATATAGAATATGGCCAACACTCAGCTTCTTTAAAATTCCTAGGAGGATTCACTTGGGTAGATCCAATGGGTCAAGGAGATTCACTCAATCCTGAATATTATTTACAATCTTCAGCTGATATTAATTTTAATATTTCTCAATTATCTCAAGTAGTAATTACCACTCCAACAACAGAAGTTGATCGTAATGACCTTGTTTTGATCGAAGGCCAATTAACTGACAAAGTAGGAAGAGCAATACCCAATAGAAGCTTACAGGTTTTCATGAATGAACAGTTTGTGACAGACTTATTCGTCGATGAAAATGGAGAATTTAATGTTTTCATACCAATACCTCCTGATATGGCTTTAGGTCCACAAAACGTCAAAATAATTTTTACTGGTGAACAATTCATTCTACCTTCCAATTCTTCAACTATATTTGTAGTTCATGGACCGGTATTTCCTGTTGTATTTACTCCTAGTTCAGCAGCCGTAGGGGATTCTTTAACAATCCGAGGAAATGTAAAAGATAATTTGCAAAATGGTTGGTTGTCTAATCATACTGTGGAAATTCTTGTTGATGGGGTTTTGATGGGTATAACTAGCTCTAACTCAACTGGAGAATGGCAATATGTATGGATTGTACCAGAATCTTTGGACATTGGTAATCATACATTAACCGCTTTTTCTCCTGAACAAGGATATCATCGTCAAGGGATGTCTGACACAAATCTTACGATAGCCTATCATACCGAAATTTCCTTATCTGTAGAATCTTCTTCAGTCACAAGAGGTGGCGAATGGAAGTTTAATGGAAGGTTGTATGAAGGAGATACTCCTTATCAGCTGGGTTTAGAAAATAGAGAAATTACGGTTTCATTAGATGGTGTAGAAATACAGAAATTATTAACAAATAATGATGGTTCTTTCACCTATAATCATTCATTAGGTTATCAATTATCGAGAGGAATGCATGATGTCGAGTTCTCATTTACAGGAGAGTTGTTTTATTTATCTTCTGAAACAAATATTTCTACATTCGTTAGATCTGATATACAAATAGAAATTTCTCCAATAACACATACAATAATACGTAGTTCAGAAAATCAACCCATAAAAATACAAGGATTTGTCAGAGAGATTGGAGGCCAATTTAATGTATTTGAAAATTTAACTCTTGACCTATATTGGGGAGAAAGTAATTTACCATTTAGAAATGATCCATGGGAAAATTCAGGAACATTCAATTTCCAGATAATTTCCAGTGCTCGTGAATTTATGGATCCTGGTATCAATATCTTAGAACTGGTGGTTAAGTCAGACGACTCTCGTTTCTTAAATGGCGACTCAATTGATATCGAAGTAAACGTCCTCGTACCTGTAGATTTTGAATTTTCAAATCTTGATATGTCCATTGGCCAGAGAATTTTGAAAGGTTCAGTCAATTTAACAGCAAATGATACCGGAGAGCCGTTATCTGGAATTCCAATGTCTGCTTTATTGCTTAATGGCACCACTACTCATTTTTCCTCTACTAAATTAACTGATTTAGATGGTAAATTTATTTACGAATTTAAATCATTAGCACCACTCCCTCCTCTATCCGACAAATCATCATGGGGGAATCTAAATGTCCAATTGTCTTCAGATTCGAATTTTATTGATCCGGTCAGTTTATCTAAATTAAATTTAGAGGGTAATTTAGATATCAATTATGAAGTAAAATCTGATAATTCATTTTTCCAATCAACAATCTTTGGTCTAGGATTTATTTTATTAGTATCACTTTTAGTAAGTGTATTTATTTTGTTGAATCGTCGTAAAATGTCTGAGATGTCTGAAATTGCTGGTATATTCAATTATGCCTCAGAACTTCTTGAAGCAGGAGATGAAGTGAGAGCTGCAATCTATGAATGTTATCAGAATCTTTGTGAAGTTTTTATGCGTAGAGGATTCTTGCGGCGTGGTTTCGAAACAGTTAGAGAATTTGAATTAGCAATAAGGCTAGCATTACCTGAAATTAGTGAAAATTCATTGGTTGCTTTAGATAGAATTTTTGAAGAAGCGCGTTATTCTAGTCACACCTTAGGGGAAACTGATCGCCAAAATGCTCAACATGCTCTTTCTTTAGTTATCAACGAATTAGAAAATTTACAAGAAGTTCCTAGCAGAGATAAAAATCCAGAAGAATAAGAAAATTGATTATTCTAAATACAATTCCAATAAATTATTGGCCCACTTTCCGCCAGATACTTTTTGATTTTTACCAATTTCAAAAGTTTCAACCATACCTCCAAATATTTCTGGAGATAAAATTCTTACCAAATTTCTATTTCCATTTTTACAAGTTTCAACAATAATTTCTTTTGGAAATTCAGTCACCAAAGGTACTTTAATGTTTGAATCATCCAAAATACCTCCAATATCACTTAAGAATAAATCTAAACTTCTATTTTCTCTTGATGAAATCTTATCTGACTCAATGGTATCTGATATTTCTGACATCATTGTCATATGGCTGGTTTTTACTTCATCTAGATGAGGCAGAGTGCTTAGAAAAGAATTATGCATTATTTCTGCTGTGACATCTAGTCCGATATTGGATACATTCGGAATCGATTTCTGTTTATTCAAATCATCTTCAATTGATAATTCTAGCCTCATCCACTCCATGTTATCATCCTATCCAAACATCTAACTCGCATTAACCCATTGTTTCATTGTTCTCTTTCGCGGGTTCGGGATAATAGTCAAAAAACGACTTTGTACGTTTTCCTGTTCTTTCAGGATTACTTACTTCTATAGTCTGTAAAGAGCTCGGCATACAAATTTTGTAATTCCTTTG
>QQRX01000034.1 GCA_003602595.1 Candidatus Poseidoniales archaeon
ATAGAAAGAATCTCTGAACCAGAAGTGAGAGACATGATGAAAGCAAATTTCTCTATACTACATAGAACCAATGGCTCAGAACAGGTTGCAGAATGGATTCTTGAGCAAATAAATTAGATTCAAAGATCTTGCCAAAAAGATGTTAATTTACTGTGCGATTTTTTGGTCGATTCTGATTCTAAAAAAGGATACATATTCCAATTGAGTAATATCTCTTCATCTTCTTTGTCCATTATTTCCAGATATTTAAGAATTTTATTTCTGATATTTGTTCTCCATTTCTCAGGTATAAATGTTAGTGAAGGAGAATACCATTTCCTCAAAAAATCTAATTTGGTACTCATATCTATTCTATTTCTTACGATTTTCAGAACTGGGAAACTATTAATATCGATATTCTGAATAGAATAAATAATTACATTTTCGTGACTAATTGGATATGCGGATAATCTGATTTGGACTTCTGAATTTTCCATTATTTTTTTCAGATCTACTTTCTTATTCGAATCTAATGAAATTGCTAATAATTCCTTCCTAAAACATTTCCAACACTTAAGACATGGTTTATTCCATTTTCCCCTAATACATGATTGTGAAAATTCTCCAAATGGAGAGAGGTTACCAATTATTGATGTGCCGACTTCGCTTACTCCTGCGACAGGAAGGCACAAATCGATACCCGCCGAGGAAAATAATTTACCATAAAATCTCCAGTGAGAGCCATTTCCATAATCTATATATTTTTCATGACCAATTCCATATGCGGATTCTAATACAGTCCCAAATGCAATTGAATCAAGACCTAGGCTCTGAGATAGCAACACTGCAGGGACAGCGTTTGCTAAATCACTTGGAAATCCAATTGGTTTTCTAAGATATTCCAAGTCACATTCTATAACTTTAACATCATATCCAACTTCTTTTAATTCCTCACAACTTCTAAGCGGGGCTTCCGAATCATAAATAGAATCTTTAGACATTGGCCTATGCATAAAAATTGGAACTGTATTTCCGGGCATTACTGCCAAAGCAGCACACGAATCAGCACCACCACTGTATGCCAAACCAGGTCTAGATCTAACAGGTGGTTTGTTGGCAGATATATCCTCATTTGATTTAGAGGTAATTTTATACTTTGATAAAACACTATTTGCCCCTTCTAGAAATTTAGGACTTACTTCAACTGGAAGTACTAATCTTTTTCCGATAAATTGATGGCACATCAATATCGTCGCCAATCCAATTAGGTCTGGATGTATTTCATCTAATTTAACGTCTCCTATCTTTATTTTTGCTTCATTTTTCGCTAATGAGATTTTTGATGAACTAAGATGGCTTATATCATCTTCATCCGTTTCAAGTATGAAGGAAATATATCCTTTATCTTCATTAATAGAAACCTTCGTGATATCAACTCCGATTAGAAATATGCCATTCACATGTTTTTATCATACCCTCTTTTGCAAAAACTTTTGGAATATATCCTAAATCTTTCTTTATTTTAGATAAATTTGCCAAAGAATCTCTGATATCTCCTGCCCTATCTGGGCCATGTACCGCCTCAATCTCTAATTTCCTTCCTGTATTGTTGGAAATAGTTTCTCGTATCATTTTGAAAAGCATATTTATTGAGATAGTCTCTCCACAGGCCACATTATAGACTTCTCCATATGATTTTTCTGATTCCTGAAATAGAGAAAGGATATTTGCATCTACTACATTATCGATGTATGAAAAATCTCTAGTTTGTTCGCCATCTCCATTTATGGTTGGGGGAACATTATCCATTATGCTATCAATAAAAACGGGAATTACTGCAGCATAAGCACCTTCAGGAGATTGCCTAGGACCAAACACGTTAAAGTAACGCAAACCTATTGTTTCCATGCCATAAACATGCGAAAAAACTCTTGCATATTCTTCAATGGCTAATTTTGTCACTGCATAAGGAGATAATACACTACCGGTTCTCTCCTCATTCTTTGGCATATCTTCATTATCTCCATAAACAGAGGAACTTGATGCGAAAACTACTCTTTTTATTGAGTGTTCTTTAGCTGCAACTAAAACATTCAAACTTCCTTGAATATTAATTTGATTTGTCAGAATCGGATTTTTTATTGACCTTGGGACTGATCCCAATGCTGCTTGGTGACTAACATGAGTACATCCTTTCATGGCCTTTTTTAAATCTGCTTCATCCCTTATATCTCCTTCAATGAATGAAAAATTAATGTTACCTTCTAAGTGTTCTATATTTTCTTTATATCCTGTCATCAAGTTATCATAACACACAACTTCATGACCAATTTCGATTAATTTATCACAGATATGAGAACCTATAAAACCTGCTCCACCGGTAACCAATACTCTTCCCATGTACTACTTCACCAATAACTACCACTTACATTAGACACTTCAATTGATTGCAGAAAAAACTTCATTATACATATTTTCTGTATCATCTATCATTCTTTTTAATGAAAATTTCCTTCTAATGTTTTCTTTAGATGACAATTGCATATCTTTATGTTTATTATTCTCCACTAAACTTAATATGATTTCTACAATATTTTCTGTATCTTCATCTTTAAATAATTCTCCAGTGATTCCTTGCATAACTATTTCTGATACTCCTCCTACATCTGTAGAAACTACTGGTACTCCAAATCCTTGCGCCTCTATTACTGCATTTGGTAGACCTTCCGATGCCGAGGTAAGTAGAAAAATATCCATCTGAGTCAACCAACCTGCGACATCTGATTTTTCTCCAATGACTTTTATTTTATTTTCCATTTTAATTTCTTTAATCCATTTCCTAACAGAATTTTCCATTTTCCCCCCTCCAACTAATATCCCTCTTATTCTATCATCCTTCAAGATTAATTTATGTAAAATATCTATCCACAATTTAGGTCTTTTACCTGATTCTAATCTAAATACTCCTCCGATTACGATATTATCTTTATAAATTCCCAATTCCGCAATTTCATTTTTTATGTGGCCTATATTTATGCCCCTCTCCATACTTTCAAAATCAGTACCATTGTGAATTATCTTAATATTATCTTCATCAATTTGTAACCACTCGGCATAACTTTTTCTTCCAGCTTTGCTATTAATTGTAAAAGTAAACCAATCCTTTTCTAAGACCATTTTCATACATTCTCTTAGATACGGTCTTTTTCTGATGTGTAATTCAGATTTTTCATCTGGTCTCAACGATCTTGCAGATCCAATTAACTGAGGCCTATCAGTTAAACAACATGCCACAAAGGCAGTAAGTATGGTTTCATCTTGCCATGCATGAATTACATCTGGTT
>QQRX01000035.1 GCA_003602595.1 Candidatus Poseidoniales archaeon
TCCATACTGACAGAATCTCAATAATTGGAGATTGTTTTGGTCAACCTCTAGGGACAGTTGGTGGAGCAATAGAGTCATCTGGAAGAGTAGTTTCAGAAATACATCTCAGCAAGTTAAATTTTTAAGATTAGATATCAATAATGAGTGCTAAATGTGGACGCTGGGGATTTGAAATTGTAAATTTTGAATTAAAAACAAACCGTTTGACTCTTCCTGAAATATGTACACCGTCCCTCCAGTGGATCGCTGTAGAAGCATAGCGAGAATGTAAATAATTGAAATAAGTATACTAAGAGTTATCAAAAATTAAATTCCGTAGTTGATGGTATGAAAAGTTCATTACACCGCCGAAACAATCTACAACGCTATGGGTAGGACTGTGTCAACTTGGAGAGATAGAATAGAGCGTAGAATAGAATCTTGGATCCTTTTCAGAAGAGTCCTTAGATTATCCGAGAAGGATGAATTTGATCGTATTTTAAAATCTATAAGAAACCGCTCATCTGCTTGCGGAATGCTTCCTGCTTCAGATGTTTTTGAACCGGCTATTCTAGCCGCACTTGTTGATATTAGTTTAAGAATTTCAAAATTAGAAGAGGCGGAAGAGAAAAATGGTTGAGGGGTGGATTCTTGATACTTATCTAGATGAGAAAACTGAAAAAATAGTTTTGTGGATAAAGGAGGATTGCGGCAAGGTAACTAAGCATTTTATTAGATGGACTTCTTATTTACATGTCAAAGCAGACTTAGATGATTTACAAAAACTTGAATTTAAACTTAGAAAAATAGAATATCAAATGTTGTACGGAGAAATGAAATTTTCAAGAGAACATAGGTTGACCAGTCATGAAGATTCTCTACCTTCAGAGGTTTTACGCATTTCTCTCACAAAACCCTCGAAAATTAAGCAAGTGGCTGACGTTATTTCTGCACTAGGTGAATGGGATAAATATGAAATTTTTTCCGTAGACTCCAAGCCTTCACAACGTTTTTTATTAAGTGAAAAAATATTTCCTTTCGGAAAAATTAGAATTTCTGGCGACAATATCATACCATTAGATGAAAATAATAACCTATCTAATATGCCTCCACTAAAGCAGGTAATGATTAGAATCAATTCAAAGAGTAATCAATCAAATATAAATTTGAGTGAAGAAATATATGGTGTTACAATAACAGATATGGGTACTTTAGGAGAGGAATCTGATAATATTAGTTTTGATATAACTCTTGATTGCAAAGAGAATTCACATAATTTTATCGAAAAAATAGAGCAGTTAGTTAATACAATAGACCCAGATGTAATAGTAACTTTTGGAGGAGATAATTTCGATTTTCCAACCTTGATGAAGATAGCATCTGATAAAGGTCAAACATTGAAGATTGGTAGATACATGCATGATATCAAAGTTCGGAGAAGAGCAGTTACAACGAGAAGCTACGGACGTATAATTAGGTCAGATGCTTATCATGCATTGGAAGGTAGAATACATATCGATATGAGTACCTCTTTCATAGGTAAAGAAGGAGGCATAGAAGGAATCTGCGAACTTTCTCAAATGTCTTGTATACCGGCTCAAGATATTTCTAGACTATCTCCTGGGTCGATAATCTCTGCTGTACAAATAAAACAGTCAATGGAGGATGGTGTATTAGTACCCTGGAAGAAGAATAGACCTGAGGATTTTAAGACTGGTACTCAAATGTTAATTTCGGATAGAGGAGGCTTCTACCTCGATCCTAAACCTGGTATTTACCAAAAAGTGTATGAGTTAGACTTCGCAAGTTTGTTCCCCAGTATTATAGCGACTAGAAATATCAGTCCCGAAACCATGAATTGTAAATGTTGCGAGGTATCTAAGAAAGATAATTTTCGTATAGGATTTCTTCCAATCAATCCTGAAAAAGCGTCGAAAGAGATTGAATCACGTCAAAAATCGAATAAAAGACTACAACTTCTCGTTCCTGAAATTTATATTCATACTTGTACCAAGAGATATGGTTTTTTAGGTAGAGTTGTAGCACCAATAATTCAAAGAAGGAAATTTCTCAAATCGCAAGTAAAATCCAAGAATGATAGCTGGGACAGGCGACAAAATGTTTTGAAATGGTTGCTAGTTACTTGTTTTGGATATACAGGTTACAGGAATGCTCGATTCGGCCGAATAGAGTGCCATGAGGCTATATGTGCTTGGTCCAGAAAAATGATAATAGATGCTATGAACGATGCTGAAGAAGATGGATGGGAGTGTTTACACGCAATTGTTGATTCTATCTGGTTAGTAGATTCTCGTCAAAGAAATAGTGAAGAACTTGATAAATCGATAACTAATCTTATGTCTCGAATAGAATCTAAATCTGGAGTCACTATAGAACTTGAAGACGTCTATGAGTGGATTGCTTTTGTGCCAAATAAAAGTACAGGTGTTGGTTCTCTCAATAAGTATTTTGCATATGGGCAAAAAGGTTGGAAAATAAGAGGTATTGAACTCCGTCAACATTCGACTTGCAAGTGGGTCAAAGATATTCAAACTAGTATTCTTGAGAAATTAAGAGAAGGATTTCCCAAGAAAGGAATTGGAAAATCGATAGATATTTTCCATCAAGAAATTCTCAGACTTAGGAATAATGAAATTCCAATATCAGAACTTATTATTGCGAGAAGAGTTCAATACAACATAGGTGAGAATAAAGTATTGAATCTGACTGCAGCAGCTCTTCTTAGAGAGGCGAAAATTGGAGATAAGACATTTCCGGGACAAAAAATTAGATTCGTAGTAGTTGGGAAAGATAGGATAAATCCCTCAGATAGGGTCAGATTAAAATCTGAAATCGAGTTAGGAAAATCTTCAATATTAGGGCAGAATCCTGACTTTGAATATTATCATACTTTAGCTCTACGTGCCACTTTTGCGCTTTTATCCCCGTTTGGTATTTCAGAAGATGATATACTTTCAAGAGGATGTATCCAAACCACTTTGGACACTTGGTTATCGATATCCAATTCCTGTAAATTAGATATGTAATTTTGTGCAATTAATGGATTTATCACAATACCTGTTGATTCAGATTCTAGAAAAGTAATTTCTCTAGATTGAGATATGATGCTAATAGAGTCTTTGATTTCCGAATTTAAAATGTCTCTCATGGAATTGGGAAGAAACGATTCTTGTTTTGATCCAATGGTTAATATTACAGCTGAGTTATATTTCATGGCTATTTCTTTGATATAAGATAAAGATTTTTTTAACATTGATTTGCCTTCAGATGAACTTACTTGTTCATCCATGAACATATTGACTAAATCTGAAATTATAATCAATTTCCCACTATGTAATCTTTTTTCGTTTTCTTCTTCTCTCGCAAGGCGTTTGATAATCTCTAGCATTTGGTGAGCTGTAAATCCTCTGCTTGCGTATAAATAGTCTAAATTTGTGATCTTTCCATGCTTTTTTTGTAGGGTAGGAATTAGTAAGGAAGGGTCTAGTCTCATCCCACCATCTATCCAAAAAACTGGCTGCCGCTTGGATAATTCTTCACAAATCATATGATTGATGAGAATTTCATTTGAAGATCTTCTACCTCGAATTAGTATAGTTTCTCCAGTCTCAATCTTAGGATATTCTCTATCTAAAAATCCTATCCCCCAAGACAATTGTAGTCGCTTACACACCATGGTAAAATCTAAGATAATATCGAGGGTTTAATGATTTTTCTGATATGACCTCCTTTTGGAAATAAATTTTAATTGAATGAACCTTAACATAAAAAAATATTTTTAGGAGTGGCCTTTAAAACTAGAAATTCGTATAAAATGGTGGACGCTGGGGTCTCCTCCCCATCCAGGGTAGTTGAATGCTGTAATCAAAGCCGCT
>QQRX01000036.1:0-11721 GCA_003602595.1 Candidatus Poseidoniales archaeon
TAGGTCGCGACTATTGGTTAATGAGGAGTTACCGACAAAAATTTTTTCTGAATCAATAGATAGATGGATCAAAACTATGCTGGCGGATGACGTCAGTGAAAATGAATATTCGAGTAACACGGTTAGTGCGAATATAATTTCAAAGGAAGAGGGGATTGTCTCTGGACAAATGGTAATTGATAGGCTATTAGCAGAATATACTGAAGATTTGACTCACGACTGGAGTATTAAGGAAGGTGGACAAACCAAAGTAAATGAAATAATACTTAATGTCAAGGGGAGTTCTTCTGAAATACTGAAAATAGAACGTGTTTTACTAAATATACTGGGAAGGCTTTCTGGAATTTCTACAACAACTGCTGATTGGGTTACAACTGCTAAAAATATTCAAATTGCTTGTACAAGAAAAACAGATTGGGGGATATTAGACAAATGGGCTGTTCATGTAGGTGGCGGATTAACGCATAGACTATTTCGTTCTGATGCATTAATGTTGAAAGAAAATGATTTTGCATCTGTAAGAAAAACTGGAGAAAGTCAAAAAGATGGGATGAGAAAACTCATCTCAAATATAGACCTAGGTAAAAATTCAAAGTTTACTGTTATAGAAGTTCAGAGTCTAGATGAGGCAATTTCTGCCGCTGAAACCTGGTCTGAAAAACAAAAAAATAATTCTACAACTGATCCAGTGATACTATTACTCGACAACATGGGACCTTCTAAAGCTAAACAAGTAGTTGATGAATTAGAGCGGCTAGAATTGAGGAGTTGGTGTATATTGGAAGGTTCAGGAGGTATCTCAAAGCACTCAATTCCAGACTGGTCAACAAGTGGTGTTGATTTGATATCAACATCAGCGATGAATAGAGGTGTTAAACCATTAGATATTTCGCTGATTATTGAAGGAGTTGAGTGAATGGTTAAAATTCCAAAAGTTCATCCAAGGAGAAAATCCCTAATTTCTAGAAAAGCGATTGTCGATGCGACGAAACAAGGTTTGCTCGCCGATTCCGCGATGATTGCTCATGGAAGAGGAGAGGCCTTTGATTATCTACTAGGTGAAAAGACTAGTGAAATAGCAAAATTATCTATCAAAGAATCTGCTGCTAGATTAATATCAGCAAAACATCCAGTGATCTCTGTAAACGGAAATACGGCCGTTCTAGCCGGTAAATCTCTAATCCGAGTTGCTGCGGTAATACAATGTCCAATTGAAATTAATATATATTATAGGACTGAAAAAAGAATGGATTTACTTCATGATTATTTAGAAAGTCAAAAACTAGAAGTGTCTAAAGAAGACAATCCGATAAATTGGCATGGTGATTGGGAATCGGCTGTGATGGCTGTTAAGATTCTTGGAAAGGAAGAAGACGGAAAGATTGAGGGTTTGGAAGGACCTAGAGCAATTTGTTCGGCTGAAGGAATCGAGAGGGCAGATGTAATTTTAGTTCCTCTCGAAGATGGTGACAGGTGTGAAGTCTTGGTCTCACTAGGGAAGAATGTATTAGTTGTTGATCTTAATCCACTTTCAAGAAGTGCTAAGATGGCCACTGTAACCATAGTTGATGAAGTATCTAGAATGGCAGAGTTATTACTTCAATATGTCATAGAGAACCCATCAGATAATACTGAATGGAATAATGATTTAGCTTTGAAAGAATCGTTGGAAATAATATCCAATTACTATGTTAATCAATAATTATTCATAGTTTATATACTCTTAATTCGATAGGATATCAATGTGCTCACTTGTCTCCTGTAACCGGTGGTAGAGAGTTAGTGAGTGCATTCGTGTTGTTTGTTTCTTTTTCATAACGCTCTCTACCACCACCCATTTCCTAAAGCAAAAAGGAGGTGATTAAATAGCTAAATCAAACAGATCACATAGGCCTAGTACTACAGGTAGACCCTCGGATAAGGGTCGTTCAAATGCGCCAAGTAAAAAGTGAAAAAATCTTCCTAAGCAAGAATTAAAACTGCTAAATTGAGAAATGAATAAACTTTATTAATTTTTTATTCAGACCAAGACTTCTTCAAATAGACTGTTCTGCAAACATCATAATGACTGTTTATTCTATTCCTTTAGTTCCTTGCTTAGCAAATATACCTGGAACGAACTTTTCAAAATCTGAGAGAGATATATTAATTTCAAAAGCATGGTTCAAAATTCTTGAAAATGGTGAGTTCAAAATACCTAATGACGTTCTTATTGGAACATTTCCAGATATGAAGATTAATTTCTTCGAACAACCTAGAGGAAATATTTTTGAGAAATTCAAAAACGAAAGTCAGTATCCTCACTTCGCTATATATCAGGAATTAATTTACTGTGAAATTGTGATAGATGATAGAAATTGGAACACCGTGATGCCAGAATACTCCAGTCATGACTTATGTCAAAAAGAGAGAACAATTAGATTAGCAACTGAGACATTTGTTTGGCTGTTAAAACTACGTGGATTTCAATACTTTCATACACCTATAATGCTTAGGGGAACATCAATTAAAGATATATGGGATACAAAGAATAATTCTATTGAAATTCTTCCATTATACCATAAGCCCATGTCAGCACCATTGTCTGTATCTGTTGCTGAATTTGGCCGCGACTATTTATTTCCTGAAGATATTGATTGGGTATTGAAAAATCATTTAAATTTATATAATTTATTCTACGAAGCAAAAAATTTTCAAGCAGTAGCGAATGCCCTAAAACACCTTACAACAGATGTCGAGACAGAAGTGGCTATGATTACAATTTGGGCCGCTATAGAACACATAGTAAAGCCAACCACAAATATTAGGCAGACCATATCTAAAAGATGTGCAATGATTCTATATGATAGAAATATTCATCCAGATATGAATTTGAGTGATATATACAGAGAGATCATAGCATTTTACGACTTTAGATGCGATATTGTACATGGAAATAAACCATTGATAAAAAATTATGATAAACCTAGTAATAAAGATTTGAAAAGGTTAGACGGTTTTCAAGGTAGCTTTAATCTATTCAGACTACTAATTATGGAAATAATTGAAAGAGGGCGTTTTTATGAGAGAGAAGAGTTAGATTTATTCGAAGAAAAATTTGATGAGTTACAGAGAATATCTGAAAATCAATAATTACTCATCATGATTTACGATACTAGTTGGAGGGTGGGAAATATGCCAATCAAGAACATTAACAAATTTTTCCAGCATACTAATGTAATCTGAAGTTGAGGCTTCCATATTGTGTATTGCGTTATTTCCTAGAACGCTTATGTGGTCTATATCCCTTAGAATATCGCTAGTTAAAGAGGAATCGTGCTTATTCAATAAATTTCTGAAGTCTGTTAAATTTTTATTTTTAGGTTCTTTGGGCAATATTAGCTTAACTCTATAATTCAACAATTTTTCTGTAGAAGTTCGCACGGCTCCGCAACTTAACCAAGGAGTTCCGGAAAGGAAAATATGATTATAATGTACTACTATTTGTGATATTATTGAATCATGTGATTCAATTCTTTTCTTTAACTGTAAATATTTTGTATCGGGTAATGATTTAGCAAAATCTGTATTCCTTCTATCAATGGCTACTTTTCCATCTTCTTCAACTAATGGTAAAAAATTTTTCAATTGGCAATAAAAATCACCAAGGCTTGGAGAAGATATGAATTCATTAGGAACGGAAAAATATTGTTTTCTAGGTTTCCAAAACACGAATTCGTTTTTTATATCAGGGCCATAATTAACTAAAATAAAGAAGATTGCAAGTATTAAAAGATAGATATCTAATCTCTCAAGATTTGGTTCGGTTCCAGCAAAAAAAAACCAGGAAAGATAGCCTGTAAGAATTGTAATCAATATAAGATTAGTTAGAATGCTATTATGACGCTTTTCAAGAGTTATTGACGATGATGTGCCGTCTCTATTGACATAATCTATAAACAATCGATCTTTACTCAAAACAAAATATGAGTGGAGAAATATAGTTATAAAAGGAGTAAAAAATAAGTATAAAAGTATCTTATCAGTAATAGGGTCATAATCATACCAGGCCGCTATAAATTCGGAAGACAGGAACAAGTTTGTATAACCAAAATTACTGACATATAGAGAACATGCATAGAAGATAGAAATGATACAAAAACAATTTACAATAATTGAAGAAATCTTATTTAATCCAATTTTTGATTTCATATGAATTTTCTTTATATCATTCACATGAAATAGTCGACTAAGGTTACTAATATTAGAAATTCGGTGTTCTAAAGGCATTACAATCCAGCCTTCTTTCGTCAGTAACAAAGAATGTTTTTTGCCGTCTTTGAAGTAAGCAACAATTTCTTCACCCTCTAACAAAGGGACCTTTGCCATAGTTGCGGATTTAGATACAACAAATGAGGGTTTTGTTGTTGCAAATAAGTATTTGAAATATACTCAACTAGAATTTACTGATAAATATGATGATTTATTTGTTAATTTGGAGAGAGGTTAAGACGCGTAATGAACCGATCTTCCGACCGGAAAGAGACAATATAACAAGAACAAAACCAACAAACTTGTGAAAGCGCCTCAACCCCTCTGTAGATTATTTATTATGAGAAAAACTTCCTCACTCTTCTTCAACCTCCTCAATTGTTACTGGTTCAGGTAATGCAGGAGGAACCTGACTTCCAATTTCTTGCATTACTTCGAAATCTCCAGCCCCGAGATATTCCAACTTTCCAGCCATTGACGTTATCGAATCTATGACTTCTCTTAGATATCCTCGACGAGCTTTCCATCTGGTCTTCATGTACTGCTCTTCCCTTCGTAGATCGTCCTCAAAGTTCTCATATGCCTTAATTACGCCACGCATCACCATAGCAAATTCAGGGCCGCTGATATATTGCGAAATTCTCTCTTGGATTGACATCATATTTTCCCCTCGTTGATTCTCTGAGTGAGCTTTCAATACTGCATGGTTCAATAGTTGTGAAACCACTGGAACCTCAGAATATTTACACACAAATACGTCGTCAACTTTGCCGAATGTTTCCATTCCTTTGGGCATAGTAGTTGTCACGATAACCATTGTATCGGTATTGAATTCTATTGCATTTTTCCTAATTGTTGAAACCCAGGAGTCCTGCCATTTCTTATGCTTCTTGCATTCCCAAAGTATCTTTCCTGCCACACTACCCGTGTTTGTCAGAACTGCCTGTTCAATATCAGCGCCGTAATTTCCACGCTTAACTTCATTGATATTGTCTCTTGGATGTAAGTCACGGAGTTGGTTCTCGACAGCTAACTCTAGTACTTCGCCCTCTAACTCACCACTTTTTTCCGTCATCTGTTCTTGCAATCTTTTGATTATATCATTCTGTCTTTCTCTTTCGAGTTGAAGTCTTCCTATCTCTAGATCTTTATCTGCATTAGTCTCTTTTATCCTTCTGGATATCATCTCTTCCATCTCCTGTTTTGCTATCTTAGTAGCTTTTCTAGCACCTTCAGATTCAGCCTGCTTGATGGCTATCTCCTGTGCTGCTTTTAAATTTTCAAACTCAATTTTGATTTCACGAAGACTCGTGAGTTCTGAGGCCATTTGTTCAGACTTTGATTTAGCACCTCTGGCTTCAGCCTCTTTAATTTCAATTTCTCGAGTAGCTAGTACATTCTCATGATCAATTTTTGTCTGACGAAGTTCAATAATTTCATCTCTTTGTTTCTGAATTTCTCTTTGGTGAGTTTCTGTTTCTTCTTCGAGTTTAGCATCGAATCGTGATTTCAATTCTTGCTTTAATGATGATTCGATATGAGCACGTAAACGATCTGCTACATCGAATTCTGCCCCACAATCTGGGCAAGTTACTGCGTCTTCTGGCTTTACAATATTATCAATTTTCCTTGACATGATAATACATCAGACTAACTGTATATAAAGAAATCAATTATCTCTATCCAGGAAAGTCTTCAATCGAACAATGTAACTTCTTGACTTAGGAGTCAATGAAAGGATTTCCATAACCTGTCCCGACTGTCTTGATGATGAATCATAAGTCATGGACAATAGTAAGCAAGCATCCAAGATAGTTTCTAGCATTTCACCTCCATTCAAATCCAATATCTCAGGATTGTCTAAAATTGTATTAATTAATTTGATTATTTCAGAATATTTTGGTGGATTAGAAAATTTCCTTACCAAATCTATCTTCTTCCCCCACCAATGAGCTATGAAATCTGCATAGACTACACTAGGTCTACTACTTGGATCTGCTGTATGCGGATAAACAGGTGTTAACTGATTGGAATTAATACCTGATTTAATCTCTAAAATTCTTCGAATTTCAATGCCTCTTCTTTTGATACTCTTTTGTTGCTTCTTAGTAAGATTATTGGCTTTCGCATAGTATCTTAGCATCTCAAAAAACATTCTTCTATCTATTTCAGAATCTAAAACCAATGCACATGCGAGAGCATTGTATTTTGAACCTGACTTAAACAGATTCGTACCTTCTGCAGTACTCAATGTATCCATCAATAATTTTCGATAAAATTTTTCTTTCTCTTGTGATAATGTGTGATTAATTCTCTTTAACTCTTCAATGGTTTTATCCACTACTCTATTATTATCTATAGCATCACGATAGATGGTGTTGTTTATCTTATTCAACCGCGCATATTTTTTCCTATCTTTTGTGGAAATCCTAGTCCCAGCATGATCTACTGTTCCAAATGGTTTTGAAGGTCCAAGAGTTCCACGGCCGGAGTTATTATCTTGAGTATTTACATGGGTTTTTGGATTCAGCTTGTCGTAAAGTTTCTCCTCAAAAATAGTGCCACAATTAGGACAGAAGATTTCACCCCTTATTTCATTGTGTTCCGGACTTTCTTTCGAACCACATTGGTCGCAGTAAGTCGATTTCTGGCTTTCGCTGGCATATACTCCCCGGTTAAGGGGCTCGTGTTGGCATTCATTATCGCGCATTCGCGACGTATGATTCCACTACAGCCTTGCAGTGTCTCCTTTAAGAATCTTTTTTTGTTATCATGGATCCATCCAATTCCCATATTCACACCAATAAGCAAATGCAACTGCCCAGTATCTTGAACGGTGAATTACCCACTCTAAATCCTGGCCGTCGCCATGAACACTGCTATTACCATCAATATTCCAACCTAGACAAATAGTTCCAGATTTATACAAATGTCCATCTCCATTTTCAGTAATGTAGTCAACACCATCATGACAGTATGAGAGCGCTTTCGAACCGTTTTCAGTAGATGCGTAAGATATAGTGAAATTATAATGACCTACAGATATATTTTCATAAAATCTTTCATACCTTTGAGACTTTTCATAATACCAATCATACTCTGTTGGATCGCTGTTTTTGAAGAAAATCCATGCAGCACCTGTGGAGTCGGGGTCACAATCGTTTTTGGTTGCCCAAGTACGAAATTCTTTTCTCAACTCTACTTCTGTTTTTTGTCTTGGCATATTATTCCTCCTCTTGCAGGTCCATGCAATGTTGAATGTTTTCAGAAATTGTGATTGTTCCACTTTTATCTATAATAATCGAGCCTCGATATGATGGATTATAGAAGAAGAAGTCACTTATTTGTGATTGTAACGATTCACCAATTGCAGCACGATACTGTCTGCCTCCAAAAGGAGATAGTGAACCTTTAGAATTAAGAAAATTTATAACGAATTCTGGATCTACTTGGTCTACATTAAGTTCAAACTCAGCTAGATACTCCTGAATAGATAGGACAAGAATCGCAGCTCTATGCTTTTGAGATAATGTTCCATATAGTAAAAAATCTTGAACTCTTCCTATAATCTCTATCGGGATTCCTTGTTCGATAAGTAAACTACGACAATATTGATTAATTTCGAATTGATTTGATTCTTCATCATTTTCTTGGGTCCAGTCAACTCCTTCATTCACCCCTATATTAGATGTGAACATTATGATTGTTTTTCGGAGATCAACTACTCCGGAACCAGCAGATAATCGCCCTGTATCAATTGCATTCATCAAAACTTGGAGGAAGTCGGGGTGGGCTTTTTCTATCTCATCAAATACTAGGACAGTAATATCATTTGATTCGACAACGTCTGAAACTACAGATGTTGGAGTAAAACCTACATAACCAGGAGGAGCGCCAAGAATCTGACTGATACGGTGATTTTCTTTGAATTCATTCATATCAAATCGTAAATGGCCAACTGAAAGGTTCTCTTCAAGCTCGTTGATTATACTAGGAATGACTTCTGTAGTTCGTGTTTTCCCTACGCCCGTAGGTCCTAATGCAAAGAATACTAAAGGACGAGAGGGTAATGTTTTGGCAATATGCGAAGACATTGTGTTAGCGATTACTCTGATTGGTTGTTTTTGTCCTATGATTTTTTTCCCTAGACAATCCTTGATTTTTTTTGGAGGCAATATAATTCTTTTAAATTCTGATTCAGCAATACTATTATTTATCCTATCAAAATCTGTTATTTTATCAATATCTGACAGTGCAATAGCATGATTAAATGTTTGATTCTTACGTACTCTGTTACCTGATAATAAATTCATATCAATTAATTGCTCCCCTATTTCAGTAAGATCGAGAGATATCTGTAAAACCCTTCTGCAGTTTCCCGGAAACTCAAACTCATGTCCTTGAATTAAATCAGATAAGTACGTATTGTTACCTTCATAACTTACACGTGAGTCAATGAAGACTTCTACTATCCCCGGCAAATCTCCTGACTGTTCAATTAACAAATCAGTAACTTGTGGATTAAAATCTGATTGTAATTCCATTCTTTCGATTAGTAAGCTTCCTTCCTCTTCAAACTCTAACAATTCTTCTTCTGTAAACATAATAATAGTTCTACTCAACTGTATATAAAGAAATCAATAATATATTCTATTCAGAAAAAATCTCAATTATGTCATTATTACAACATAAACAATTTTCATGTTTGGGTACTTGGTAAGTAAAAATTCGTGGCGCTGAGAAATATCCGTCTAATTCTGATCGATGGTTTTCGTCAACATGTTGTTTACTATCATGAATTACATCCCAGGTATAACTTAATTCTGATTTATGAGATAGCTGAATTTCAAAGTCATTTCTATTATTATACAATTGATTCCATTTATCTCCAAATTCTGAGTTCTCATTTTTTTCTAAATATGATATTAGAATATCCATAGCTAAAGTATCAATAAATTGACAAGAGGAAAGACTTCCAGTTTCACCATCAACATCGAGTTCTTGTTCTAATTCTTCCTCATATCTTTCGGGCCTGATACATCTATAACAAGCCTGGTCGGGTTCTACTAATACAATCCTGCCTCCTCTTCCGCGTCTATGAATACCAATAAAAATAGCTGGAACTTGATAATATATCGATTTTTCATTTATGAAACGCTGTGCTTTGGCAGAATCTGTTCCAGCAATTATCATATCAACATCAAATAGACTATCCATTTTTTTACTGTCTAATTTTGTGACATCACAATCAATACATTCGACTGAGATGAATGGATTTGCATCCAGTATCCTTTCTTTTAGAGCATCGACTTTCTTTTTACCTATATCACTGTAGCCAAATACAGTTCGACTGAGGTTGTGTAATTCAACTTCATCGAAATCTACTAAAGTCAATTTTGCAGGCATTTGACGAGATAAATTTACACACATAATCGAGCCTGCCCCTGTTCCAATAACTAGTATACGTTTTTCTGAAAATGATGGAGATATAACTCCATTTAGACGAGATCTATAACATTCAAAGTTTTCTTTATGTCTTATTTGTTCACTAGTCATCTTGTAACCTCCAAATTGTTCTAATATTGAATTGTTCCATTTATTCACCGGTAAACTCAATAATTTTTGTAGAGTCATCTAAACTTCCTAAACGAGGATTGATAGGTGTCAGTGAATAAATGAATGAAAACGTCTGTGAAATTACATTCTCTGCTAAATTTTCGATATGATTGGCATTTAACTCGGATGGGTAATGCGAAGTTTCTAAATGAACGATTTTCTCTACAAGAGTCTCAAATGATTTTTGCATTTCAATCAGCCTTTTCGTCAAAGTTGTGTTTTGCTGAGTCATTTCGGTGAACCTATCTGACAGAGCATTTAAAGCATCATTTAATTCTTCAATGGTTGGGACTGAAGAGGGAATATTAACTAGAGAAACTACAGGAAATAAAGAGGGACGACATACTTTCACATCGGCGATAAGAGGAAAATCAGGTCTCTCTCTATCAATGACCCAAGGGTGAATAACAACGTCTTTATTTGGTTCGATTGTAATAATAGGTAAAAGGAAATATTTCAGAAAAGGAAAGTTTTCAAATACTTTTTTCACGTAACCCAAATCTCCTAAACCATCTCCTGAATCAGGAGATGGAGTTCCGTATTTCCCTGGGTGGCTATGTATATCCCCACTCCAAATACGTGGTTCTTCACAATCCATATGGTGTTCTACTCTTTCAGTACCCCATTCAACATCTGGACTATACATTGTCCCTGTTGCGTTTTCCGAGCCTTTCTTATCAAATTCTACGATATCGAATCCAATCTTATATTCAGAGTCTTCTGGCGACAATGATAATACAGGAGTAAAACCCTTTGCACCCGTCTCCGGGACTTTTGAGCCGACGGTTTTAACTAAATTTTTCAAAGCTCTAGGGCTGAAACATATGTCAAAATCAGACTTTTCAAAATTAGGATATTTCTTGATAAATACCTCTTTTTTTAACTTACGAATACCGTGGTCTAATTTGTGATATGATTCATGTATCATTCTAGAGTTGTGATGCTTTTGTTTTCTCGATTTTACCATATTTATTCCTCCTAAGGTTGTGGGAAACTTCCCGTTTCTTTCAGAACACTAAATGCAAGACACCAAAATCTCGCTCTTTCAACTGTGGTCTCTAAATTGATTTTCGATTGAGAGACATTTCTGTCATAGTTACTATTTCCTATGCAAATAAATCCATCCTTGTCAACATGTCCTGTACTAAATGAATAACCACAATTAACATCGCTCCTATTCCATGGATTAGAACGGCAGAATGCAATAGCGCGGTTTCCATCTAATGTGGACACATATTCAATTCTGTACATTCGTGCATCTTCTTCACAATCCCACACATCTTCAATATAGACTGCATTTGATGAATCTCTGCCCTTTAATGCGTTAGGATTTAATCTATGCATAATTTTGTCAGAAGCTGATTTTTTAGTCATATTATCACTCCTAAGGTTTAGGGAATTCTCCTGTTTCCATAAAATAGGAAAATCCAGTTGCCCAAAATCTCGCTCTCAAAATTGCGAATTCTAAGTTATATGGAGATTCATCAATTTCTCTGCAGGAATTATCGGCAAGACACAGGAATCCATCGTCATCTACATGAGATGAAAAATAATCAGTTCCTGCAGAACGATCGTTAATATCCCATGGATTTTCTACACAATACGCATTTGCATTCGTTCCATCAATATTAGAAAAATAGTGTAAACCATATTCTCTTCCATCCGGATCGATATATGTTTCGTTAGCGTTAACAAAGCCTTTTTTCCTTCTAGATTTCTTGAAATTCTTTATCCCGTGTAAAAGAAATATTTCCTCTGCGGATTTAGAATGATATTCTCCCTTGGGCACTTTCGCCCTAGCTTTACGCAGAGCATCTCTATCTACGTGATATTCTCCCTTAGGCACTNNNGNNC
>QQRX01000036.1:11835-17455 GCA_003602595.1 Candidatus Poseidoniales archaeon
ATCCAACTACTTCCAATTTTTCTCGAATATTTGTTACATTCATAGGAGTCTAATTTCTCAACTATATTTAAACTGGAAAAAATATATTAATCAACAGCAGGTATCAGTAAGAGAATGATTTCGATGAGTAGGGATGAATTATTGAAGAGCCTACGAACCTTATGTGAAGAGAATGGTGGTGAAATTTTCACGAGTGAAGAAATAATACAAAAAATTCCTGAAATTCGTGCATTCAAGAAAAATCATGATATGATCGTAATGAAAGAGAGAAATCAACAAGACCTCCCCATTAGATATCATGGGTTGTTAAAAGAGTCTCACATTGTCAATGTAAGTGAATCAGGGAATGAAACGAAGAAATTTTTCTTCTTAAACGATATTTCTCCAGAAGAATATGATAAATTAGAACCGATAATTCGTTTAGTTTCGAAGTTGCCCAAGAACCTTGCTAAATCTCTCCAACAAAAGAGAAAGGATTCAATTTTTTATGTTAAATTTCCTGATTCGTACAAGTATTCGGATATTCTTGAATCGCCTGAAGAATACCTATCGTGTTTCCTATCTGTCATTAAAGATTCAATAATACAAATTTCTTCAAAAAAAACTTCCGATGAAAATCCTCAGACCGTGAATTTAGAAGACCTTTCTTGTTTCATTTATAGTACAAGCTCTAATCCATTATCAAACGTAAAGGGATGGGATGAAAGTCATCCTAATAAAATCATACAGATAATGTATTCTGATTCGCATATTGATGGTAAAAAAATTTATTCATTTGAACCGGGGGACAAAATTTACTTTCAGATTAATGAAAATACAAATAGCCTATATTGGAATGCAAAGGAATGGTATAATGACAAGGTCTTGCCTGAATCAGAAGTTATACCCTTATCTACTGATTATTACAATCATGGAGAATTAGATTGGAATGATTTCAGAGAAGAATTGAGGAAACAAAAAATAGGAATTATGAAGATTGATGACCTAAAGAGATTTCAACGAGATAATTCTTTAGGGAATTATGAAAATTGTGACTTCGATGATAAGACACTAACAGAAATCTTTCCAAAAAGGGATGATGGGAAAAATACACATCCTTACTTGATAAAGCAGGCGAAATTAGAAAGATTTAATCTATTATATGATAAAGAAGTATTTGATGTTGATAAGAAAGAAATTTTTCCTAAAGATTTACGGAAGAAACTGAAAGACTGTGTTAGTAGAATATCACATGAAGAAAGTTTGAATCAATTTAAAAAAGAAGGTAGTTGGTATATTTTCTGCGATGATAGGAATACAGATAAATCGATGCGATTGATGTATTCGGTAATTTCCCCTTGGGCAACGGACCTGTTTTTACTTAGCCCTAACTATCACGGTAGAGATACACAATATTCCCACATTGAAACTTACAGATTTTATGAGCAAATGATCAATAATAAAGAGGTGACTAATTATTCATTCGAAATACCCCTGACTGCTAAAGAAGTTAAGAGTTGGAGCCAAAAGGGTAAGAAAACAGAATTTATACATCGTGCCATGACAAATACTCTACCAATAATTATTGAAATTATAAGACAAAAAAGTTTTTTTAAGAAAGAAGAGAAATTCTCTATTCAATTCCATCCTGAACGATATATTGAGAAAAGGCGGAGGAAGCAAATAGTTGGAGATGTAGATGATACTACTCATCTAGAAACAGGTATTATTCTAAAGGATTTATACAATGAAAAATATGGTAATGGAACAATGGAAATTAACAAACCTTGGGTTTTATTGGCTAAGAACCCTAATGAACATCCATTTATGCAATATCCAGATATTGTAGGCAGAATGTATGATACTGGAAATAGACATGCTTTTCACGAAAAAACCACTGTAATTTCCGGTACACTAGAAACTTTTAATAAAGTCAGAAAAATAATTATTGACTCTGATGATTCGTTAAAAGTAATAAACGAATTAATCGAACAAAAAGATCAGGATCTTGTTAAATTCATAGTAAGTCATGACACTCAATTTCTTGACAGCTTAATGGCTAGTTGTATCGAAGATATATTGGAAAAAGATCTTCTTATCAGCCTTTTGAAAAAGGTGAGAGATATGCACGATTCACCTCTCTCTCAAAATATTTGTAAAATTATTTTTGATAAAATCAAAAAAATAACTGATGAAAGAGAAGATGTAATAAAATTAATTGAAGAAGATTTTTGGCTGAATTTTAATTTTAAAATTAGTAAATTAGCAGATGCAGAAATGAAGGACAATTACCTGCTTCAAAAAGAATTGATAAAGGAACTAGAAGTAATGAAACTATCCGATGAATGGGAGACGAAATTGCAAAAAGAAGATCATTTTAGGTATAAAATTCAATTAATTTTAGTTCATCAAAATTGGTTTAGATTCGATTGCAACCTTTCAAAATCTGAAGAAATTTATTCCAGAAAAACAAAATCATTGGATGAGAAAAAATTGTTAGCATCTATGGCATTGAGCATCTTGTTAGAAGGAGATACTAGTTCCAAGAAATATGGCCGAGCAGAAGAATATGAAAAACATCTGTTAGAAATATCTAGTCAGAAAGAGAAATTTTCTATGTCGAGAAGGAAAACTTATGAATTGGAAATTAGGATTATTAGAGACCCTAAAGAAGCGCTGGAAAAAATAAATTTTGAACAAAATCCCACTCTAGATATTTCGAATAGTTATTATTTGGCCGCTGTATTGAAATGTATAGCATTAAATGATTTTTCTTCTGGAAAAAATCAGGAAATACTGTATATACTCAAGAGATTACTTGATTCTCTTGACTTGGATTATCTAGTGGCAAAAAATCTTGGCCACCCCCACCAAAGAATCGCATATTGGTACATAAGAGCGTACCTACAAATTTGGCCAGAGGAATATAACATAGAAAATATAAATAAATGCATAGACTACTTGATAGATAAATTACATAAGAAGGAATGGTTTAATGCATTGGGTGTTATTTTGGTTTGCGAACTATTAGATTTAATACATCGATTAGATAAGGATGTTATTTCAAATAATGTAAAACTAAAAAAAATTCAGAAATGTGATTTAGAAGAAAATCTACATGAGATGATTAATTCCGAAAGAACTGCGCCTGAAACTAAGGAATGGGTTGAACAAAATTGGCCAGATGAAGAAGATTGGTTACGTCCATTGAATTATAATTATAGATAAAATTTCTAATTTATATACAGTCGAGAATTTCAATTTCCATGGATTCATGGAAAGAAGAATGCCCTGGCTGTGGAAGTATTAGCTTGTTAGTAAAACAATTTGGAATGGGGACTCATGGTAGTTGCCGAAAATGTGGTTTCGAAATGAATATCAATTAACTTCTGGAGAATCAAAAAAATAATTCTCTAACCTTTCTTGAGATATTATTTTGCCATTGGTCAAATTAAGAGCTGTCAATCTCGGATTTGAATTTTCTGCAAGAAACACTCCTGTATCAATACCTAATACAGAAGGACGATTGTCAAGCAATTTAATTTCGCTTTCCCAAATATCTTGTTTACCTAAACGATTTAAAGTCTGAACAGGCGTGTGTCCAACAATAATTTGTCTATTATTATCGAGAGATTTCTCTATCTGGAAAATTGTACGACCCCACATTTTTTGTTGATTGTTTTGATCGTCCAGAGGTTCCGAATCGTCATATCCGGCATGTACAATTCTATATTTTTCTAGAACGATTTCTGTAGGTAAATTTTCAATAAATGGCAGCCATTTCCTAGCTTCTTTAATTTGTTCGTTTTCATCATTAGAAAATGATTCGAGAGTAATTAATCCTCCATACTTGAGCCAACTCTTCAGCATCCTACCATGTTCAGGTGAAATAGATAGTCTCATCATTTCTTCATGGTTCCCTCTAACACAGAAAATCTGACTCGATCCTTTCACTGTTTCCAAAACTTTCAAACTATTGGGCCCTTTATCAATCAAGTCACCCAAGCATAAAATTATATCTTGTTCGGACAGGCATAATTTCTTGATTAATGCATCAAATGTTTCATAGTACCCGTGAATATCACCAATAACCCAAACAGAATTACCGTTATTAATTTTTGATTGAAGATTTTTTTCTAATTCAAAATCTCTCATTGGACCACTTTCTATTTCAACTACTATTCTATAATATAAAAATATGATACTTTCAAATATTCTCTCTAGTAACAAAGGTTGATGAATAGAGAGGCCGAGATTGTAAATGATTGGTGCTTAGATATATCTAAATCATTAGGTTTACCTGTAATTACCGGAAAAAAGACCCATTTAGGTAAAGTAGGTAATAGACAAATAGCAGTCGATGGATACATCCCCAAATTTCCTAAATGTATTTTTGAATTTACTACAAGATCAGTAAGAGTCTTGTCATCAAAATTCGAACAAATAATGCAGTTGAAGGAAATTTATAATGTTGAATATGCCTTTTTGATCAGTATTAGTAAAGGAAACAAGGGAGAAAAGGAACAGATATTATGGGAATCTTGGCTGAGAGAACAATCTTCGAATATGGAAAATACTGTTAAATTTTATAATTGTGAGTTAGAAAAAGGAGAAGTTATTGCTGATATAACGGATTTTGTTAGAAGGAATCAAAAAATAATTCATCGGAAAATATCGGTTAGTGAATTCAATGTAGGTAATATCAAATTTCAAAGGAAACCTCACAAAGAAACAATTGAGAAAATGAAGAAATCGATACAGGAGTTTGATTTTGAGTGGCCTCCTACATTTAACCACGTAAGTGTGGTGTTTAATGAAAATGGTAAGTTCGATATAATTGACGGTCAAATGAGAATTCTAGCTATGAAAGAATTAGGGCTGAATGATAAAAAAGTTCCTGTAATTATCGTTCAAAGCATTAATCAGGCAATCGACATGTTTCAATCAATCAATTTAACAGGCCAAAAACTAACAGGAATCGATAGGTTAGAGATTAGTCTAGAAAGACTCAAAGAAGGAACTAGCCCGAAATACTTCAAGGATATTGATAATGAATTTAAAAAATTTAAAGATGAGTATAAAGAAGAGCACTATACCTCTTGTTGTTTAAGATTAGGTAGACTGATTGAATGTATTACGGCTTCAACCAGCGAAGAGTTAAATGTGCAAATGAAGCAATATGATGTAAAAAATTTAGAGAAAATGATGGAAGAAATTCTGAATGAAACTCGGACTTATGAACCAGAATCGACGCTGATTGATAAGAAAAACAAAATAATTTCTCTTCTGCATAATTTGAATGAGAAATATGAAGTTTTTTTCAAAGAAAACATTGAAGCACGCGAAGAAACTACAGATTGGTCACCGAGAATTTTCCTAAAACAGATACGACGAAGGTATGAATCAAATATCGAAATAAATCGAAAATTTACTGGGAAAAAATCTATAAATTCTGATTTAGAAAAAGTATGGAGACTTCGTAATAAAGCTTCACATTTTCAGAAAAGTAAACAAGATTCTGAGATGAGTAGGAAAGAAGTTGATGATGCACTTAAAAATTTATATGATTTTTGCGATAAATTACACGATATTATTATTGAATCGAGAAAATAATCAAAAATGTTCTTTCAATAATTTTTCA
>QQRX01000037.1 GCA_003602595.1 Candidatus Poseidoniales archaeon
AGACCCCAGCGTCCACCATTAGTACGCTGTTTCGGTTAGAATAGCTAAGGCTCTGTTGGGTCAGGATCTGAGTCTCTAAAATTTTCAAACCAAGCCATATACTTTTCAGAGTCATCGTATAAATCAGATTTTTCTAATAACGACCTAGTAAAGCAAAACATGATTCTCACTGGCCACCTTTCGTCCTCACATCTATCTTCAATCTGTTTACATGCCGTAATATCATCTTTTATCGAGATAAATAAATTTTCTGCAAGACAATAAATTTCATCATCTCTCAACCAGGCATAATCTGAAATGATTTCTGGAGTATTATCAGCATCTTCTTGCATACCCATCATTCTCTCTGCAGCCCAATCTAACTTCTCAGAGGTAATTTTTAAATGTGCAAATTCATCAAACATTTCCTCACCTCTCTGCAAGAAATTCTGCAATTCTCTGGACAATTCCCACAACAAGAGCATTACCCATGAAGAATGCACGTTTTCCATCTGTAGCCCCCTCTGTATGATTATCAGGGAACATGTTCAACCTTTCTAATTCAATAGGTGTCAAACGTCTAATCCACTCGGACTTTTTCAGCCCAATTTCTTCACGAATTTGCTGAACCTCGTCACTATCCAAATCAAATTCTTCTTTCATCTTCTTTGTAGGTTTAAATTTTACAACATGTTTGAATCGAGAAGCGCTTGAACCACCTTCTCCAGTGATGATGGTACGAGAAGGCCTGTCCAAAGCATCAGGAAAAACCATCGGCCCTTCCTTGTAAAGATAGGTAAAGTCATCCGTCCCCTTACGAGGTTCTTCCTTAGCTCCTTTGAGATAGTTCCATCCCTTTTCCTTTAGAACGGATTCAGGTTCAATGCAATACTCTATTGGAACTTTTCTAGGAGTAACAAGTATATCAGATAACGTGGTTAGTTCTCCTTCAAAGTTTGGCTTAGTATTGTAGGTATAATATTCTCCATCAACCATAACACCCGAATTCATAAAGGGAGATTTTGATTTTGGATTTGCCCCCACATTGAACTCATCCGAAACATCGGCTAAATCAGCATCTTTGCAACTCTTGAGGGGTTTTGGCACAGGAATCAAGACACCAAGAGGGTGAATTGGAAATGCCTGTGCGTGGGTTCCTTCCTTCTCAATCCAACCAAGAATATCAGTTTTGGAGGATAATGAGTTATGTTGAGGTGTACCTGGTGCATACGCCAAAATGAATACTCTGCGTCTTCTTTGAGGCATACCATAATCTGCGGCATTGATGACACGCCATTCAACGACATAATCTAATTTATCAAGAGAAGCTAGCATTACTGCAAAGTCTCTTCCCCTTTGGCTAGTTGGAGATTTTAGTAGTCGATCTACATTTTCCAGCATCACGTATCTTGGTCTTTTATTATTAAGGATTCGAAGTATTTCCCACCAAAGTACGCCTTTCTTACCTTCCAGACCGGTTGCAGCCGCTCTAGCAACTGAATAGTCCTGGCAAGGAAAACCACCCACCAGCAAATCATGATCAGGGATGTCCTTAGTATCAATTTTTGATATATCGTCATTGACGAAGGTCTCTCCATCAGCATGATACACCAAGGAGTCATCTTGAGAATTTTTTAGAGTCCATCTTTCAACATAAATTTCCGCTGCGTGTTGCTTCTTCGTACTGGGTTCCCATTGGTTACTCCAAACAACCTTGAAACTCCCTTCACGACTAGAACCGGGTGGCCCTTCCAGTCCTAACCTGAACCCTCCAACACCTGCGAATAGTTCGACAACTCGAAGCGTCATGTACCTATCGAGTTGTTCAGGGTTAATGAAGATCTCGATCAAAAAAGTGTTAGCAGTTTTATGATCATATTATATGTCACATCACGTCTCAATATACATGAACTTTCGCAATGAGAACGAACTCATGGATTATGCTAAGAAACTGGAAGGACTGCGCTTCTCGGAAATTAGTTCACTTATTGGAAAACTCGATGAGGGTCATCGAAAGCACACCAAAGGTGTGGCAGCAAAGGTAATTGAAACAGATTATTTCGGAATTCCTAGCAATAGTAGTGAGGCACCTGACTTCGAGAATCTTGGAATCGAGTTAAAAGTCAGTCCACTTCGTTACATTGAGCGTTTGAAACTCTACACGACTAAGGAAAGAAATGTCCTCAAGATGGTGGATTATAAGGAAATTGCAGATAATGAAGAGTGGATTCAAACCAAGGTTCAGAAAAAATTGAATCGAGTACTCTTTGTACTATATGTTCATGACAATTCGTTGAATGCTTGGGATTGGAAGGTAGTTAAGGTATTCATTTGGAGCCCTTCAAATCAGCAGAAGAAATTAATCCAAAATGACTACCAAATCATGAGGAAGAATGTTTTGGCAGGAAACAATTTGCGCGAAGGCGACCATAAATTCTTTGCAACTTGCCCTAAGCATGGCGGAGGATATCTGAAAGACAAACCTCTAAATTCACCCCGCTCGACTTTGGCTGAACATCCAGTCATGAAATTTGCTGAAAAACGAGGATACTGCATTAAGCGTGAAGCTTTCATCTTACTAATTGCAGAATCTATCGGCGCCCAATTAGTTCAAAGTGGTCGGAGTATTGGAATCAGTAAAGAAAATTTGGAGTTGTGAATATGAAAGCGGCAGAGATAATTGATTTGGTAATAAATAGACATGAAAATAGAGATAATTCGATTATCCCGATTTGTGAAGGTTTGCATTTGGAACCCATGTTGAATTACTCTGGAAAAATGGCTAGGAACGGATTTTTTCCTGTTTACAAAAGGAATTGGCACAAAGAACGAAAATATATTGGAATTTTAGATCATAAAATAATGGAAAGTACAGGGAAAATGGAGCATTCTAGATTATTGGCAAGAAGTTTAGATAAGGTTTCAATAGAAACTATTAGATCAATCTATGACGGAGAAGACCCATACGATTTAGGTCTTGAAGATGAAGAACTAATGTTGATTTCTGACATACAATGTTCGTTTATTGAACAGGAGGTTAATTGGGGTATGCATGATTTTCAACAACGTACTCATTTTGGTTATCCAGAAATGAATACAGATTATCTTCGAAATGCCGTACCAAGGGACTATTTTATGTTATATTATGAAAGATGCAACTCATTAATTGATACTGGATTAAGTGTTGCTGATTCTTTGCGAATCGTTGCTGACCCTCTAAGAGAGCATTCATTTGGAGCGGGCAAAATTGTGCTGATGCCTCCAAGAACTGGAACTGCTCCAAATGTAAAAATTAAGAAAGAATTTTTGCCATTTTTGCGAAGCAAGAATATCGGGGGTGCGGAGCCATGGATTAATCCGTTTTTATCCCGAGTTTCAAAACTTTGTTTAAATCAAGGACCTAGCCCTTACTGGGAAAGAATCTACAATTGAATATCTATTAAAATCAATCTAGATCAATAAAGTAATATAACAAAGGTTACGCAGACCCCAGCGCCCACCATTTATTATACCATTATTTCTATGAAATTGAATACGCTAGTAAATCACACGAAAAACTTCGGAAGAAAACACAATATTCTAGAGTAATAATTGTCAATTAGACTCAGAAAAAAGATATTTCTGGTCACCATTTTTATCTAAACTTTCTTCTATTGTTAAATCTAGTTCCAGAAGTAATTTTTTACAAGTTGTTTCAACATTTTCTTCATACTTAACGCCTAAGTGAGTGAAAAATTTATTCCAACTAACTTCATATTTTTCCTTACTTTGTTTGAATATATATGCTATTTGAGATATCTTAAAACCATCTTTGTAAGTGTTCGCACCTATTCTTTTTGTGATATTTTTTGCCAATATCACTTTGAGTTCATCTCTAGAGGGAATTACATTAGGTTCTTTTTCTTGTACCGTATTTATTGGAGTTTTTACAGTGGAACTTTGGATTTTAGTTTTAAGATCCTCAAAGTAAGATGAGATTTTTTTTACGGACCAACTTTTAGGAATATCGAAGTCATCTTTCAGTATTGTTCTAAGTTTACGATTTCCACCATTGTCCTTTTCATGTCGAAGAATTTGAGTTTTCATTTTATTGTAATCGGATTTATTTTTCCAATTTTCTAAAACCCAGTTATTCAAATCAAAAATTACATCAGGTCTTATTATTGTATTATCATTTATTGATGAGGTATTAGTTTTTTCAGCGGGTATGATTGAAGATACAGAATCGAGTTTTATGTCTGAACCGGAATTAAGAGGCATGTCTTTTTTACTAGTTATATTCCTCAAAGAATCTAATACAGAATAAAAAAATGATTTGGAATTATTTATTAAAAAATTATTTTTATTTTTTACCGCTAAATCAATGTTTCTTTCATTTTTAAAAGCATGATTCAAATCTTTAACTTGATCAAGATTATCGTAATCATAGAGAGTAATATGGCACCAAATTACAAAATTGTCCACAGCTGGTTTTATTGCGGGCCATCGCTCTCTGATTTGAGCAATATCTGTAGTTGCTAGAAGTTTTTTCATTACATTATCACGGGATTTATTACATTTATGACATATTGCAATGACGTTACAATCTCTTTCAGGCCCTCCAAGAAAAAGAGGGGTAATATGTTCTTTAGTGATTGGATTTGATTCATCATATGATTCATGACACAAAGGACATTCGGGATATCGTAATTTCCATTTCTCTCGGTCTTCAGGAGTCCAATGCTTACGAGTAGCTTTCCTTCTGCCATTCTTTTTTAGAACATAATTCTCCACATCCTGAATTAAAATTTTATATTTTTTGATAACTTCTTTATCCAATAATCTCACCTCTGAATACAGGAAGATTAAGTTTCTGCTCTGAGTCTTTTTTCCAAGACCAGAAACCTCCTCTTTCATTAAATCCTTCATTGGAAAAACCATCTTCAACTTGTGCCCATGCATTAGAAAAACCCACCTTCAAAATTGAATCCTGTGAATAAGAATAATTTCCATTAAGATTAGTATAAACTAAACCTTGTGGATCAATCATTGCATATGTGCCCAACATCTCATCATTATCTTCTGAAACAATCTGAATTATTTTCTGGTTACTTAATTTATCTCTGTGTCTATTTACATAATTTTGAAATTGAAGATCTGTAATCAGCATCGAATCAACCAGTCCATCATTCTCACCAGATATGGGTAATACCTTGAATAATTTCCACCTATTCGGTTGCATATCAGAAACCAATTCAGACATGTCGTCAAAAATATTTTCTGAACAAACGACCGTATTAAGTTTCAAGCCGTATCCTATCTTTTTAGCAAATCTAGAGATTTCCAGACAACGCTTGAGATGGGATGACTTATTATCACGAATTTCACCGATTCGACCTCTTCCAATGCGTGTATGTATTTCATCATTTGATGCATCTATTGAAAGCCCCAGCCAATCAAGATAAGGAGACATTCTAAGGAGCCATTCTTCGGTCATTTTAGTGCCATTAGATACAATACTCGTTACTAAACCCAGTTCTTTAGCTTCTATTATCCAGTCATCAATGTACGGATTGAGCATTGGCTCACCACCTACAAAATTTATCTTTTCAACCCCATAATCGGCTATACTATGTAATATTATGAATCCTTCGTCCTTGCTTATTCTTTCTTTTTCTCTTTGCTCTCTCAAGGGAGCATAACAAAATTTACAACCATAGTTGCAATATGCTTCTAGGTGCCAATTTACTGCGGGCAATCTACTACTATTTTCTCTTTTTTCTTTTTCTCTTATATTTGAAATTTGAATCATCTCCATTTAAATTATTACCTATAGAACCTCTACCTATGTTACCTGCATCAGCATAACCTAGGCATGGTCGATGAATATTGGAAGAGGTAATTGGCTTCCAATAATCGAAAGAGATTGCTGCCGTGTGACGCACAATCTCTGAATACATGTGTCTTGTTTTACGTTTGTTTATATTATCACTTATTAAATTCGAAGCTGATGAAGAAATATCGATTCTGCTAGCGGCACTAGCGGCTGTATTTTCGGCCATCGGTATGAAACTCATGAGCTCTCCAAGTACTGTTTTAAGTTCAGAGTTTATTAACAATTCGTTTTTTTATGGAAAAAACTTTTGCAAAAGTAGGCGAAAATACATCTATGTTAAGCAGTATGAATACCCCAGCGTCCACATTAGTAGCTTTCTTGCTGCGCTTTTGCGGCTGTTCTCTTGAGGAACGGGGCATATAGTGCAGGAAGTATAATTAGACTTGAAAGTAAAGCCAAAATTATTGCAACAACAAATGCTTGACCAAACAATCGAAGAGGCAACAAAGCTGAGAGATTTAGGACTGCAAAACCACCAGCAGTCGTCAGAGCAGCACCTGCCATGGCTCGCCCAGTAGTAGCCGTAGATTTTGATACCCATTCCTCAACTTTACCAAACGGATTATGTTCTGCTTCTTCCTCTAGCCTAGTAGTAAAGTGAACAGCGTAATCAACACCTAAGCCCAGTGAAAGAGCTCCAATTGTAAC
>QQRX01000038.1 GCA_003602595.1 Candidatus Poseidoniales archaeon
ATACTGACATAATCACTGACTACGTCACTCTCCCCATAGTTCCTCAAATCAAAAGAAAGACTGTTAATTCCGGCCTCTGCAAGATATGCTTGCATCAACAACATTTCTGGTTTACATTTACCATTTTGAGGCATACCATGTGTTTGTATAACAACAGGCGCGTTTGGATCTACTTCTACGTACCAGCCACGTAAGGTAATTCCTGATTCGCCCCTAGGTTCAAATGTTGCATTCTCATACTGATATTGATAATTTGATACATCGAAATTTTTTCTTATATCTATTCGCTCTTCAGAGTCATTCCATGGCTCAAAACTTTCCCAATTATCATCGGTAGTCCAATTATCTGGAGTATTCGAGTCCCACATACCACAACCAGGATTGGCTGAAATTCCTTGAGATGCCACTACATACCCTACGCCGACATATCCAATTGAAAAAATAAACATACATGTTAAAAAAATTGAAATTACTTTCTTTGGTTGTTTCAAGACATTAATTACAGCATCCCAACGGTTCACATTTCTACGAGAATGATGGTGCACATAATATTAGCCCCAAAAAAAATTATCCTGTTGGAAAATGTATTCCTTGAATGGTGTGAGTCAAATGAGATTTGAAAGCCCTCCTATTGTGAAAAATCTTACCACATGAACAAATCAACATATCATCTACTCCGAACTTACTTGGCATAGTATCCATATCTCTCAACAATATATAAACAGAGATAATCGGGGAAATACAAAAAAAATGAGGTTTTTGACCAATAAAATTATACAAAATAGGCTTTCAGTACGAGCTTTATATATTCTTAAATTCTATTATCTTTAGAGGAGAAATTACAATGTTGGAAGAGATAAATGGAAGAAATGTCGAAGAAAGTTTGCCCATGCTTGATGAGGTTGACTATGAAACTGCTGTGTCTCACGGATGTCTTTCATGGGCTCATGGATTTATGCAAAACTGGGCTGTTGGACAAACACACTGGCTAGGGAGCGTTGGACTCCATCTGCAAAAAGTAGATGAAAAAGTTGTAAGATGTATTGCGGTTGTAGATCATCCCTTTTCTTTCGCTGCTTTAGCTATGCAAAAAGTAACTTTTAAAATGGCAAATATGAAAATGGAAATAGACCCTTACACCATAGTGATTCCATATGTTGAAAGTGAGGGTGATTCGAAAGATATACCAGGTTTAGAGGTGATTTGAATTGTGGATTTTTACAAAATATGGATTCGTAAGTATAGTTCAACATAATTCCATTGAGGAGTTTTTCCAAGTAAAGTCAAGAGTTATTGATCCACTGGAAAATTTATGGCCCAATTGTGATATTGAGATTATTGATTGGGCAGATTACAGGTTCCGTATAAGTTTGAATAAAGAAGATATTATTTCGGTTTTATTGAAAGAAATTCAAAATCTACAATATACTAGCTTCAAAGATGAATGTAGAAAAGATTTTGATTATCATGATGCATTAGTAAAAGTTTGGTCTACTATGTATAATTATCAAATAAATATGGAGATTAAAAATGGAAATTGATGAGAAGAGAGAAGAAATTGAATCTCTCGTAAAGTCATGGAATGGGAGTGAAATGTGGTTTCAAGAAAGACATTTACAATTCCCTGGAACAGTTGAAATAACTACTAATGACTGGGGGATAACGATAGTTATTATTTCAAAATATTTTAGGAAATTTAGCGTATCAGGTTGTTGGGAAATCATCAGAGTAAGTGGTTCACGGATATCAGCATTGTATTGTGGTTGGACATTAGACAAAGAGATGATTTGGCCGGAATTAGGAATTTATCCTTCTATTGTAAATGAGGGTGAAGAATGAGGAGTCGGTGTTTAGAAAAAGTTCTTCAAAATAACTTAAATTCTGGTAATAAAGTATGGGTTATTGGTGATATTCATGGATACAAAGAAACCTTGATTTGCTTGATGAATAAACTGAATTTAGGATTGAATGATATTGTAATTTGCTTGGGAGATATGATAGATAGGGGGCCTGATAGTGTTGGCGTTGTGAAATTATTCATGGAGAAAAAGAATCTATATTCATTGAAGGGTAATCATGAAGAAATGTTACTAACCGATTGGGAGAAAACCAATGGTTTTGGAAATTATTCACATAATGGTTTTTGGTCTTCTATTGATCCTTTATTAAGAGAAGATATGGTCAAAATAATGAAATTTATTTATTGTCTACCCACTGAAATTATATTGGATAAATTTCGACTGGTTCATGCAGGATATTGTGATATGCCTTATTCCAAATGTTTAGAACAACAGACAGATAATGAGAGGCTTTGGTCAAGAGATATTTTTACCGTAAATTATCCCTTCGATGATAGAAGAACAATAATTGTCGGTCACACAATTATCCAGAATTATGGAGTTATGGAAGATAATAAAGTTTGGAATAGTACAAAATTACTAGAAGATAGTAGGCCATCTGCTATTGGAATAGATACTGGAATATATCTTCATAAAAAGGAAAACCCAAGAATCACAGCCATAGAATTAAACTCGGGAAAAATTATTTCGCAGAAAAGGGTGGAATAGAAATAGTTTAAATTTATATTTTCTCTATCCATGCTTCGAATGAACATAATCTTAACGAACTACTATAATCTCTTTTGATTGTTAATTTCGGTTTTGGTTTTCCGGCTGCAATAGGGGGAAGAATATCATTTATTTTCTTATTCGCTAATTTGATTTCTGATTCTGCCACTATTACTCTTCCTCGAATTAATGAAATATTACTTCGATTAATAAGCGGGATTAATTTAGGAAGAAATTCTATTGTTCTATGAGGTAGATTAACTAA
>QQRX01000039.1 GCA_003602595.1 Candidatus Poseidoniales archaeon
GTTAGGTTAACTGTTCGAGAACTTGTTGGATTGGGGACAATAAGTGGAAAAAATTTATTCTCATGGTCAAATTCATCTTCAAATCAAAAAGTAAACGAGGCCATAAGAATGGTAGGTTTGGAAGATGTATCAGATGTTGATGTTTCTAAACTATCAGGAGGTCAGAGACAGCGCGCAGTAATTGCTAGAGCATTAGCCACTGATGCGGAATTTATTTTGCTTGATGAACCTTTAGTAGGAATGGATAGAGGTGCTAGAAATTCCTTATTGAAATTACTAGATCAGCTTTGTCACAATGAAGCAAAAACGATTCTAATGGTTTCTCACGACCTTACTGCGATACGTCAAACATCACATAGGATGATATTTCTAGAAGAGAAAATTAGGTTCGATGGGCCTACAGATCTTTTCCCTGATTTGGAAACTTTAGCAGACTTAAGGGGTATTACTCCTGCTCACGATGGCCCAATCCACTTTCACTCAGGTTCTGAGGGGGTTGAATGATTTGTTACCAGACATCGGCTCTATATTGATGAATTTATTCACTCCAATTTTAGAAGCGATTTCGCCTATAGTCCCAGGTGAAATATTTCCCTTTTTCTTTACTATGGAAATGTTCCAACGGGCATTGATATCGGCAATTATTGTTACAGTGGTTGCTGGATTATTAGGGACGTTTCTATTAATTCGTAATCTAGCATTGATAGGAGACGGTCTAGCTCATGTATCCTTCGGTGGTGTTGCTGTTGGAGTCGTTTTAGGTGCGTCCTCTCCCCTTTGGTATGCATTAGTTTTTAGTATCGCTGCCTCGATTATAATTTACGAACTTCAGTCTAGAGAAATTCTTACTGGTGACGCCTCTATTGCAATTTTCCTTACAGGAATGTTAGCTTTGGGTTTGGTTGCTCTTAGAATGGGTGGAGGAGGAATTACAACTGATATTGAAGGATATTTATTTGGAAATTTATTATTAATTGATGAAGCTGATCTAAATATGATTTCATTTATCTGTCTTCTTTCAATTTTTCTTCTATTTTGTATAAGAAATGGTTTGCTAGCAACCACTGTTGATCCTTTATCTGCAGCAGTCCAAGGAATTCCTGTACGAAATATTGGATTATTGTTCAGTGTCGTTACAGCAGCGGTTGTAGTTAGTATGGTGCAAGTGGTTGGAGCATTGTTGGTAACGTCGTTACTTGTGACTCCTGCCGCAACTGCGCAATTAATCGGAAAGAGTTTCCGCTCATGTATGATTTGGACTCAGATTTTTGGAATATCTTCTGTTCTAATCGGTTTATATTTATCTTCAGAATTAGAAACAGGAAGTGGTTCAATGATTGCATTAGTTACAGCCATAGTTTTCTGTTTGGTAGCATTGATCAGGGCCACATTTGCCAATCAAATAGATTCTTTTATAAATCCTGAAATTTCTAAGGAGTGAATTTGATGGTTAGTTCCAATGAAATTATTGAAATAATTGTAATAAGTATGCGTGACGCATTTCTTGCAGTAACTGTTTTTGTAGCAGCCATGGTTTTGTTATTCAGTTGGTTACAGTATATTACTGCCGGAAAATTTGTCGACACAATTCGAAATAATACTGCTATGCAACCAGTAATTGGTGCATTGATGGGAATAACTCCTGGATGCGGTGGAGCCATAGTGATGATGCCGATGTATGCACGTGGTTATGTGACCTATGGTACAGTTATAGCAACTCTAATTGCGACTTTAGGAGATGCAGCATTCGTATTAATTGGTGTAGCAATCACAGATTCATCATTTATTGTTCCTGTAATTGCAGTACACCTAATATCATTAATTGTTGGAATTTCATGGGGCTACCTAGTAGATGTTATGAAAATCACTCCACGCAACCCATTAGGGATACTAAGTAGGAATTTCAAGGATAATATTTCATCCAAGATTCCTATTGATAACAATCAAGGCTCTAGAGAAGTGTTCGAAGATCTTGGTAGAGAAGAAGAAAATGGTTGGGGCTATTTCCTACTTCATCAGGGATATACTGTATGGTGGATTGTAACTGCTCTCGGACTTGCATTTGCAATAATGTTGTTAATTTGGAGTGCCCAAGATGCGAATTTCTCTTTAGAATTGAACTATAATCCATTGACTCTACATGGATTCATTACTTGGATAGGTTTGATTGGTACTTCTTTATCCGTAATACTTTATATTTCACAGAAAAATTGGATAGGAGATGATACTGAAGCGTCTATCGGTGATAAATTGTACTCGATGCGCGAAACTCTGATTCATTCTGCAAGCGAAACCGCCTTCGTTACATTTTGGGTTATGTCAGCCTATCTTATATTTGAATTTTCAATGTTATTTTCTGGTGTGAATGAGGCTGATTTGGCAATATATGGCGATGGAATTATTGCAGTGGTAATTGCTTCATTAATTGGATTAATTCCTGGATGTGGGCCGCAAATAATAGCAATAACTGCATATACTAAAGATTTAATCTCGTTTCCCGCACTTGTGGCCAATGCCATAAGTCAAGATGGTGATGCACTTTTTCCTTTACTTGCGAGGCATCGGGTAGCGAGTTTGTGGGCAACAGTTCATACCACCATACCTGCCTTAATTATCGGGATTGCATTGATCTTTTTTGATATTACATTCTAATTATTTAGTGAGATTATGGAAGTTAAAAAAATTCGTAGATATGATATCGACTGGCTCAGAGTAATTTTATTTGGGCTATTAATACCATTCCATGTAGCAATTGGTGTTTACTGGTCCACTTATGGTACAGATATCAATCCAAATATTCAAGAAATTAATGAAACAGATGAACTTATATTCATAGAAGAAAGTAATGATTATACTGCAGAATCTATATCCTTTACAAGTATGATTTTGCACTGGATGCATCAATGGAGACTTGCTGCTTTATTCATGATTTCTGGAATGGGGACTGCTTTTGCTTTCAAAAGTAGAACTTGGAGAATTTTCCTCAGAGAAAGGTGTCAACGATTACTAATTCCAATGTTTTTTGGAGCGTGGACAATGGGTTTCATCGGCAGTGTAATTTTAGGATATGAGAGTTCAGATCCAATAAGCCTTACAAAATCCTTTATTTTTGGTATTTTTTGGAGATCTCTGATATTTTGGATACCTGTGTTTGGTAAATTAATAGCTTTAGGACATTTATGGTTTCTCTGGAATTTATTTCAATACTCTCTTTTAATGACTCCGATTTTTCATTATGTAAGTAAGTATCCTGAAGGTGAATTGGTACGTATCTTCCGTTCTTTTTTCACTATACCCTTGAACTTGGGAATATTATTTATTCTACCTTTCACACTTACAACAACTGAAATTTTGTTCAAGCCTTGGTTCCCAGGATATATCGGTGTTGGATATGAATGGTTTTGGTTTTTCGTTTTCTTCGCCTTTGGTTACATCTGCATTATTGCCAAAGAACAATATTATGATTTCATTGAAACAAATCGAGTTCTAATTACTGCAATCACTCTGCTGTTAACTATTGCATTTATTTGG
>QQRX01000004.1 GCA_003602595.1 Candidatus Poseidoniales archaeon
ATGGAAGCGATATGGTTTGCTAAATCAGAAGGTCTAGAGCCTCCAATGTTTGAGCAGCCGCAATATAATATGCTTCATAGGAAACGATTTGAACAGGAATATTTTCCTCTTTTTAAACCACCTTATAATTATGGAACGACAATTTGGTCTCCACTTCGTTCAGGTTTTTTAACTGGAAAATATAATGATGGCATTCCAAAAGGATCTAGACCTACTCAGGAAGGATATGAGTGGTTGATTGAGGATCTAGAAAATCGTAAAAGAGAGGGACAAATTGAGATTGTTAAGAAATTAAGTGAATATGCTGCAGATAAATTTGAGTGTTCTACTGCACAACTAGCTTTGGCTTGGTGTCTAAAAAACTCTAATGTGAGTACAATTCTCTTGGGAGCAACCAAACCAGAACAGATGGAAGAAAACCTGGGATGTATTGGAGTTGCAAAAAGAATGAATGATAATCATTTGGCCGAAATAGATTTAATTCTCGGGAACAAACCTGAAGATTGGACAGGATATGGTGGAGCAGGGCCCCGGGAAATCAGAACAATTTAAAATAAAAATGAACTATTTTTTTAAGGTAGAGAATTATCATCACATGAGAATGATGCCTTAGAGAATGTGTAACATACTAACCATGCTAAATAGAATACCGAAGCGCGGAACGATTAGGGATGCTTCTTGATTCTATTTTCAGATTTAGGAATCGGCTCCGATTTGGTACATGCATTGGAGAAACAGGGAATATCTGAACCGTTTGAAGTTCAAAGAGAATCTATACCTGATTCAATACTTGGTCATGATGTTTGTTGTAGGGCACCTACCGGATCTGGAAAAACTCTAGCTTTTGGTTTGCCCCTCTTAGCACGGACTCAATTAGCCAAAAGTAAAAGTCCTACTTCTCTAATTTTAACTCCCACAAGAGAGTTGGCAGAACAAATATGTAGTGTCCTAAAACCATTAGCTGAAGCGATAGGAATAAACGTACTATCTGTCTATGGAGGAGTTTCGTACAGGAATCAATTACGTGGACTTGAAGATGGAGTAGAAATATTGGTTGCTTGCCCCGGAAGATTACTGGATTTAATCGATAGAAAAGCCCTAACATTGAAAGATGCAAATATTATTGTTTTAGATGAGGCAGATAGAATGGCAGATATGGGATTTATGGAACCAGTCTGTAAAATAATAGAAATGTGCTCTAAAAAACGTCAAACTATTTTATTTAGTGCTACTCTTGATGATGAAGTTTCTGAGATAGTGGAAAAATATCAAAATAATCCGATTACCATTGAAGTTGGCCCAGAAGAAGTAAGTATCGAGAGCATGGAGCATTATTTCTGGAAAGTAAAGAATCACAAAAGAGTTGATGTTACGGCAGATATCGTCGTAAAATCAGGTAGGAGCATAGTTTTCTGCAAAACCAGAAGAGGAGTAGATCGTTTAGAAGAAGATTTGATAGAGAAAGGAATTGCTTGTATTCCTATTCATGGAGGGTTAAATCAAAATCAAAGAGATCGGGCAATGCGCAAATTCAGTACAGGTAGAACTATGGTCCTAATTGCTACTGATGTTGCTTCTAGGGGAATAGATGTTGAAGGAATAAATTGTGTTATTAATTTTGATCCCCCAGAGAATGGAAAAGCGTACAAACATAGAGGAGGGAGAACTGCAAGAGCGGGCACTAGTGGAATTGTAGTATCTTTTGTTCCTAAGTCGAAAGAGAGAATTTATTCAAGGATACAAAAAGAAGTTGGGATAAAATGTAGATTTACACTTCCTCAAATAGAAATACTAAATGAGAATGAATTTGAATTAGTCCCTCCTGAAAAAGGAGACCGTAGCGATAGAAAAAGTAGAAGAGGTCGTAGTAGGGGTCGGAATCGTATATCAAAAAGTAAGCGAAAATTTTCTTCTAGAGATAAACAAAAAGATAGTCATTATGGAAGGAGTAAATCCAAGAGAAGAGGGGGCAATAGAAAAGGAAGAAAGATGGATAGAAATAATTCAAAAAATGACTCTAAATTATCAGAGAGTGGTAAAAAAAGAAGTCGAACAAGACCTAAAAATAAGCGTAAAAGGCCTAATTTTAGACCATAATTAAATTATATCTTCAATTAATTGGAGTTTTAATAATCTTTTAGCTGCACTGTAATGAATATGTTTGAATGCAACTTTTACCTCTCCGCCTTCAAATGGCTCTTCGATAGTAGGCTGTCCACCCCTAAAAAGGCCCATCACTGTGGTGTATGCATCTACTCCAATGTGTGCTTCAATATTATAAATAGCTGATTCAGCTCCTTGATCTTCTAAATCATCGCCTTCTCCTCCGTGTAAGATAGTTCTTTGTATTCTTCTTTCTACACTTACTGTAATTTCGGAACATGGTATTTCCATCTCGACTTTAGAATCACCTCTTATTTCCAACAGAGAGGTCTCTCCTGCGTTTTTTATTGGGCCTTTTATCAACAATATTTGGGGATTTTTCTTAGATATTTCTGTCATTTTTTTTTCTCCTTTTATTTTTTTAATTATTGTGTATCGCTTTTGCACTGAAAGTATGGACTTCGACTAAAATCGTAATCTCTTCATCATCATCCTGTGATACTGGGCCTAATTGATCAACAGAGTTAACATCTAGTTCTACAGCAATGGAAAGTATCCCTTCTCCCCATCCATCTAAATTCCAAGGCATTAGCGCTTGGTATTCATTGGGCGAATTTGAAGATTTATTATTACCAGTGTAATCAGGGTAAATTTGAAGATACAGGTATATATCTTCACAACTACTATCTTGACCAGTCAAATTATTCCCTTCATAATCCCATTGTGCGGTCAAATCGTTTACCTCTATATCTCCCGCAATAGCATCACATTGTACTAAAGGATCGGTAATGTCAGCAGAGTCATCAGCTTCTGGCACAATAGTAATATAAACTGCACCGATGAAATAGTCTTCCTTTAGGGGGAAATCTTCCATGAAAAAATCAATTACTTTATTTTCTTCATCCTGCCAAACTTCTGTGTGTTCAGCAGTCAGAATTTCTATTTCAAATTCTATTGACCAATCTTCTGATGTAGTTGCATAAATCGCATCATCATAATAATTTTTGTTCCAATCGAAAGCATGCAAACTACCTAATATAAAAAATAATGAAATAAATATGGTAGTTATCATGTTTGACTCTCTCAAAGAGAAAATTTCATCAAATACCTCCCTTAAATCTCCATTGAAATCTTCTATCTTTTTTTCTTCAGACATTTTCTCACCTACTTGTGAATACCCATTGAATCAAATAATACAGCCAAAAGAAGGCCATAGATGATTAAAGATACGGTTACGATTGAAAAAACTAAGTATTCTTTATTGTCAATATTTGGATTGTGTATTTTCAATATTGATCCAATGGCCTCTACGGAGTTAGATTTGTCTGTAATCATTTTATCCATTATTTTCTCTTCCCATCCAATGAAAAGAACTACGCCTCCAGCGAATAGTGCAGAAGTTACCATCTCAGGTATTGGAAGAACAATTTGTACCATCTCAATAAGACTTGAAGTTGCAACAAGTAAAAGTAGCAATACCATTATCCTTGTAATAGATTTACCGTACTTGGAGTCAGTGTCAACAATATTGTAGTTCAGAAGTACAAACATGAATATCAACGGTGCTAAAAGATAGATTGCGACTTGGTAAGTAAATGCAAACCAATCTATGAAAGTTTGATTGAATTGCTGACATATAGTATCGACACATGAAGTAGCAGTATCCATAACTACAACTGTCAGTAAGAACCATATGACTCCTACAATAAATATTATACTCATTGAAACTGTTAATCCATTGATACCTTTGTAGTATGCACGCCATAATTCTCCAAAGAATAATATGAGAAATGCCAGACCCGATAGAGTCATACCGAAAGATGTGAAGAAAGTAGTACTAATCTCGGTTTGTGAGACAGTCCCCAAAAATACTCCATCCTCTACTATCCATCTTGCATGATATACTTTGCTTAGTCCTGTTAAATTTTGTAACCAGAATATCAACAACTGAACTTTTAGCCCTAGAAGTAATAGTAAAGCCACAGCTGAAACTTCTCTCGCTCTTTCTTCATCATATTTTACTTCACCAATAAGGAATCTTAGATATATTGGTAACCAAATAAAATAGCATACCCAGTTTATCATTGATTTCATATCTCTATTAGCAAATTCGGTGAATATATCTAAAGGAATAATTATTACTCCCAGAAGGATTATGATTGCTGTTGTAACTTTCAAAACATTATCCTTTTGAAGTATTGGATAAGGATAAACTAGAGGCAAAATACAGGCCAAACAGAGGAAAACTGATTCCATTGCCTTCTCACCATATTTATATGATGAATAATATATTTCAGCGAAATCCCCTTCAAGGTAATCTTGACCTGTAAAATCTTCAATTTTTAAATCAATGATTGTTTCAAATGTGTACATCAATCCAAGAATTATCATCATCCAAGAAATAATATAGCCAGCAAAACGTTCATTCCACTCTTTTTCGAGAGATCTTTGAACCAATATTAATACCATTACTCCAAGAGCGATATGAACTACTGCTGCAACTGGCAAAAGTGCATTGACAGCATCATCAGCCATACCCTCCCACTAATATTATTATAGATAATCTTAGTCCTTTTTCGGCATAAAAGATATGTTGATATTGAAATATAAATTTTATATTGAATAAATATTGCAAATGATTGAAATGCAGCACCATTTGCGACAACTATGTTGAATGTAGGAGATAAAGCGCCTGATTTCACTTTGATGGCATATGATAGATCGATGGTAAAACTTAGTGAACACCAAGGAAATAAAGTGATTCTAGCATTTTATCCGGCCGCTTTTACCGGAGTTTGTACCGCCGAGATGTGCACATTTTCTGATTCAATGACGAGGTTGTCTAATTCTAAGGCTATAATATTTGGAATATCTGTTGATAATGTGTTTGCAAATAAATTCTTTGCTGAAAAAAATGGTATTGAATTTCCTTTGCTGTGTGATGTAGAAAGAATAGTAACTAAATCATTTGGGATTGAGATTGAAAATTTTGGAGCACCTGGATATACAGCTAGTCAGCGATCTATATTCATAATTGAAGAAGATGGTTCAATTGGATATATTTGGATTGCAGAAAACCCTGGAATTGAACCGAATTATTCAGAGATTTTCGATTATTTTGAGTCTTAATTAATCTTCTATCTTCCATTTTGGCCCTTGAGGACTATCCTCAACTATAACGTTCATGGAATTCAACTTATCTCTTATTTCATCTGCATATTCCCAGTTTTTTTCTTCTCTTGCTTTCTGCCTCTGTATTAATAATTCCTCTACAAGTACCGATATATCGTTTCTTTTTTTATCTATTTCTTCTGCTAATGTATTCAATTCATCAACTCCCGGAATAAGACCAAGTACATCACCTGCAAACTCATCCAACCATCCCAAAAAAGCAGAAATAGTATCTTCTTTATTTCCATTAGATATCAATTCTTGGAGTTTCTTGATGACTGATTGGACTTCAACAAAGGCTATTCTGGTGTTGAAGTCATCATTCATTCCTTGAGTAAAACGTTCAGTAACAGAATTTAGGAAAATATTTTTACTCCAAACTCCTGAAGTTGCGATATTGGCTGCTTCTAAATAAGTATTCAATAATCTATTATAGTGCATTTGAGATTCTTCTAACATAGATTGATTGAATTCGATAGGTTGTCTGTATGGTGCATTAAGTAAAGCATATCTGAGCGCTAAAGGTTTGACTGAATCAAAGGTTTCAGAAATTGTTGTAAAATTGCCTAAAGACTTACTCATTTTCTCGCCATCAACATTAATCATCCCATTATGTAGCCAATATTTTACAACATTTTCTCTATCTAAACAACATTCAGACTGGAATATTTCGGCTTCATGGTGTGGGAACATCAAATCCCTTCCACCTCCGTGAATATCAAAAGTTTCACCGAGGTGTTTCAAAGACATTGCTGAACATTCAATATGCCAACCAGGCCTACCGTTACCCCATGGACTTGGCCAGTAAGGCTCTCCACTCTTCGCATTTTTCCAGAGTGCAAAATCTCTATGATCTCGTTTTCCTCCACCAGTTTGGCCAACTCTTCCTCCTGCTCCAGACCTAACCATTTCAAGAGTTTGTCCAGTTAATTGCCCGTATTTTTCAGGTGCAGTATCTATCTCAAAATATACGCCATCTTCAGCAATATAAGCATGCTTTTTATTCATAAGTATTGAAATCATATCTATTATTTCTGGGATTGTTTCAGTTACTTTGGAATATTCATCGGCACGTAAAACATTTAATTTGTCCATGACATCAAAATAATTATCTATGTTTCTTTTTGATACTTCTTGGAAGTCTATATTTTCTTCCAAAGCAACTTTAATTATTTTATCGTCTATGTCTGTGAAATTTGTTATATATGTAACTTGAAAACCTAACTTCCTAAACCACCTTGTAATTATATCAAAAGAAATGGCCTGCCTAGCGTGTCCGAGATGACTAGGAGAATATGGAGTGATTCCACAAACATAAATACTAACTTTGCCTTCTACAAGAGGAATAAAGTTTTTTTTCATACGGGAACGAGTATCATAGATTCTCAAGGCCATTGTTTCATCTCTCCCATGACTTATGTACCATCAACTTCGCGCCGATTTAATCAATTCAGAGTATAAAATATCGTGATTCTTTCCAATTCTCTCTGGATGCCACTGTACTCCTATGCAGAATTTGAGATCCGGCCTTTCGACTGCTTCGATTAATCCATCGTGATCTGCGTGTGCAGTAACTATCAAAGAGCCAGCATCAGAAACCCCTTGGTGATGCGTGGAGTTAACAATTATCTGAGAACCCAATAATGAAGAAATTTTTGATCCATCTATCGTATTTACAATATGTTCACTTGACTGGCCATCATAACTTCCATGACCCTCAAAACCAGGAGTATTGTCTAAATGTTGATGCAGCTTACCTCCATGAATTATTGACAAGAGTTGCATACCTCTGCACACACATAACATTGGCATATCTCTCTCTAACGCCTCCCGTATCAAAACGCTCTCCGATGAGTCTTGTTTGGGATAATATGAAGCTGAAGCAAAGTAGGGCTCTTCACCGTATTCAGAAGGAGCTATATCTGGTCCTCCTGCTATAACAATAGCATTTACTTTATCTAAAATAGAAGTAGAAAAATCAGAAGGAGGGATAAGTACAGGAATGCCTCCAGCGCGTTCAATGGCTGAAATGTATGTTGAAGGTAAAATTACTGCATCCATAGTCCATTTTCCAAAACTTGACTCTCTAATGCCACAAGTGACTCCCACAAGCGGCCTATCAAGTTCATTATGCATACCATTCTGGTAATGTTTACAAACTTAAATTCTATCTAAAACGAATGAACTGTATGAAATAGGGAAAAATTGGAATAAAAATTATCAAATTCAGATATATTTAATCGAAAACTTGAGTAAGTTAATACCTATTCACATAGCATGAGTTGGCTTGATTTGGTGATAAGAGGATTATTTAGTGGGGCAGTGGTAGTAATAGCAAGCGAGGTTGCAAAAAAAACAGCAATTTTTGGTGCAATGATTGCTTCCATACCAATAGTTAGTATATTGTCATTGACTTGGGTGTATGAAGATACTAAAGACGTCGCTCAGGTGGCAGATTTCGCTGAAAGTATATTGTGGCTTGTTTTACCTTCAACATTACTGTTTATTTTACTTCCATACCTACTTCGCCAAGGTTGGTCTTTTGAAAATTCTATGCTAACAGGAATAACTGCAACTATTCTGGCATATGGGATAGGGATATTCTTAGCAACTTCATATATTAATTCAAACTAAAATAATTTTCTCTAGTCAGGATATAATAGTGAATCCTAAGCATCTTGAGGGTTTCTGGATTTCCTAGTATGAATGAAAGACTGTACACAAGAATATGTGTATATTCCTCCTACTATAAGCATAATTAATTGTGCTAAGGTTGATTCAGAGTAATCGGAATCTATTACGCCTTTTATTGCCATCCCTCCACCAAGAAATGTAAAGAGGCCAAAACTAACTGCAATATGCATCCAAAAATGATTTTTTTCTGGTTGGATTTGAGCCATGTACCCTACTAAAGCTAACGGTAGACCGAAAAATGAAGGTATCAATGCAGTGAAACTAGTCATTCCAGTGATAAAATAAAATAATATTCCTTCCAATATAAGCAAAGAACCAACAATTATTGTTAATCTAGGCATACTCTGATTTAAAAATTTAAATTCATTGTTCATGATTTTTGGAAGAGACATTAGTTTAAGATGCTACTCATGCTTTGATGTCAATGCTTTTTTGTATTTCTTCATCTTTAGCGACGATTTGTTCCCATAGTAATTCAGCTACATCTTTGACATCCATCTCTGAACCAACAGCATCTAAACCATCTTTAACCATTATAGAGCAGAAGGGGCAGCCTATGGCAACTGTATCACAACCTGTTGCAGCTATCTCTTCAGCCCTTATCTTGTTGACTCTCTTATCTGAGTCTTCCTCCATCCACATTTGAGCGCCTCCGGCACCACAACAGAATGAGTCTTTGCCGTGTCTTTCGACTTCTACATCGATACCTCCAAGAACTGTTCTTGGTTCTTCAACAATATCTCCCATCCTACCTAAGTAACATGGGTCATGATATGTGATACTCTTACCGTTTTTATCTAATGTTGGTAATTTTCCCTCATCTTGTAATTTGGCCATTATTTCAGTATGATGAAATACTTCCAATTCATCAGCACCATAATCTCCATACTCTTTTCCTAATGTATGGAAACAATGTGGACATGATGCAACTATTCTCTTTACTCCTAATTCTTGGAATGTTGAAATATTTGTTTCCGCTAACATTTGGAATAAATACTCATTTCCTGCTCTTCTAGCAGGATCTCCGGAGCATCCTTCTTGCATGCCGAGTATTCCTACATCTAGGCCTGCTTGTTTCATCAGAGATATTGTTGCTCGAGCAACTTTCTGGTTACGTTCATCAAAACTAGCAGCACAACCCACAAAGTAAATGTATTCTGCAGGTTGACCTACTTTAACATCCAAATCGGATGCCCAATCTGCTCTTTCGTGGCTGCCGAATCCGTAAGGATTTGATGCTGCTTCAAGATTCCCCATTGCTACGTTTAACACTTCGGGATACTCCATAGTTTCCATAACTGCATTTCTCCTTAAGTCAGTGAGTTTTGGAACATGTTCTATGTATAGCGGACATACATCCACACAGGCATTACAAGTAGTACATGCCCAAACAGCGTCTTCAGTGATTCGTTGCATCATAGTTTCTTCTGGTTGACCACCACTGAGTAATATTGGCGCATTCTCATTTGCATAATCCCTCACATCATGAATAACTTGCATTGGATTAAGGCTTTTTCCAGAAGCATAAGCAGGACAGACGTCTTGGCATCTTGCACATGAAGTACATGACCACCCATCTATTAGCTGACGCCAAGTATACTGTCCATAACTACTAACTCCAAATGAGTCGATATCCAAATCATCCAATGAAATGGCTTTTCCACTTTCATCTACTGCTAAAGGCCTCATTTTACCCATTGGCTCTATATCGTGGAAGAATACATTTGGGAATGCCATTACCAAATGCATATGCTTTGAGAGAGGGATTAATATCAAGAATGTGAAAATTGCTATCATATGTGCCCAATATGACGCTATGGCGAAAGAATTAGAGATCCCTAGTGTTTCTACCCAAACTCCAACAGGCTCCCATGCAGAAGGGTTTTCTTTTGATTCAATAATGAATGAAGTTGATGTAATGGTCAGTATTAAAATCAAAATAAAATTTCCTTCTAATTGAGATTTGCCCTTAAGTTTCTTAGGCGTAAAAACTACTCTTCTAATTAATGCCGCCGAAGCTCCTATGAATGCAGAAAAATAACCTAACTCAACCATTCCATTCCAAGGGCCATTAAATATTTCTGGAAGTATATTATCTGAAAAGAAATTTGCAGTTGCAAGATCAAGCATATCGGATGCTAACATTAAGAAACCCCAAAACATGAGAACATGCATTGTACCCGCTACTCTGTCTCTGAGAACTTTTTTTTGCCCTAACCAACCAACTAAAACCTCTTTTATTCTAATTCCCCATGAATCAAATCTATCATCAGGAGAACCAAGCATGACTAAACGTATCGCTTTATTGAGTTGGAACAAGAAAAAGCCAGAAGATATGCTTCCTAAAATAATTAAAATAATCCAACCAGGAACTGGACCATAGTCAATTAAAAGTGGGTGTTCCATATTCAATTCTCCTCAGACAGAGTTACTAATATTTGACCGTGGAGTGTATCGGACTTCAAATAATCGCTTCATAAGTTTACAAACACAATATTCCCTAATGATAATCTGCTTCTATGTCTTCCGACTTACTATGGCTAAAGCGTTCGCACCGGGCAAATGCATACTTTTTGGAGAACATGCAGTTGTTTATGGCCACCCCGCAGTAGCCATTGCCATTGAACAAGGAGTGAATGTTTCCATTGAAAAATTTGATGACTGGGTGATTGATGGGAAAAGTTTTGATCATTCAAAATACCCTCATATTTCACATATTTTACATGATTTATTTGAATACAAGGGAGAACCATTGAAAATAGAAATAGAAAGTCAATTATTCTCTGCTGCTGGCTTAGGATCTTCTGCAGCATTATCTAATGCAATGGGTGCTGCATTACATAAATTGATTAAACCGCAAGAAAAATTAGATATAATAAAATTAGCAAAAATAGGCCATTCTGCTGAAGCAGCTGCACAAGAGGGGCGGGCGAGTCCCACAGATACTGCGACTAGTGCTTTGGGTGGTTGCATTGTTGTTTCAGGAGAGAGGTTAACAGGTACAGAGCATGTTTTCGATGCAGAATTAGTTACACCTGAAGGTAAGAGAAGTTGGTCGGTATGTAAGGCAATATTACCTGAAGAAATTGAAGATGTATGGTTAATATTAGGATTTACTGGAGAAGCTTCTCCTACAGGGAAGATGGTTGCGAATGTGGCTGATTTATTATCTCGTGATCCGGATAAAAAGAGTATAATGACTAATATCAAAGAAATTACTCAAAGGGGCTTGGACGCTTTATCTGTAGGTAATTTTGAAGTTGTGGGAATGGCGATGAATGAATGTCATGAACAACTAAGAAGCCTGGGTGTTAGTAGTGATTCTTTGGATAGGTTGGTTGAAGCAAGTAAGCCTTACTCACTTGGCGCGAAAATGACTGGTGCAGGCGGAGGGGGTTGTATGGTTGCATTATCGAGAAATCCTCAAAGAGTTTCAGAACAAATAGAAATTTCCGGAGGTAAACCGATGATTTCAAAACTAGTTTCAAAGGGCGTTAGATTGATTTAAGGGATTTTTAAAAAAAATATATTTTTTATTTAAGTACTAATCAAAATATCCTTTATAAGTAAGATTATGTGGGGCGGGTTATGCTTAGTGATGAAGAACGCCTGACTGTTGTAAATGTAGTAGCATCTACAAGAGTTGCCGAAGAACTAGATTTGCCAGATATTGCCATACAGTTGAATTGTGAATATGAACCTGAACAGTTTCCTGGAGTAGTTTATCGTGTCGTAGACCCTAAACTTGCCATACTTATGTTCCGCTCTGGAAGGGCTGTTTGTACAGGTGGTAAAAATGAAGATAATATCCACACAGGGATTAAGAGAATGACCGAAGATTTGAAGGCTGCAGGAATTGACACATGGGATCTTAAAGATGTTGAAATAGAAGTGCAGAATATGGTTGCAACCTACTCTCTTTATTATCCGGAAGATTATGATCAGATTGCCGAAAGAGATGATATTAATTGTAAATTAATAGTTAATGAAGATGGGACACTCAGAGCTGCAACAGATCAGGAAATAAAAGATAATGATCCAAGAATAAGAGGGGTTAAAGAGGGCGAATTACTAGCTGGTTTACCTAGAAAATTAAATTTGAATAATTTAACATTCCACCTCCCATTTGACAAAGTAGAATATGAACCAGAACAGTTTCCAGGCTTAATTTACAGACTTGATTATCCTAAGGTAGTTTGTCTTATATTTGGAAGTGGAAAGATGGTCATTACAGGAGCTCGTCATAAGGATGAAATCTTAGAAGCAGTACAATTTATCCAAGATGAATTAGCTGATTTGCTTTATCAGTAAAAAACCAACTTTTATGCATCATGGCCACTACATAGGCTCATGGAAGTTGACCAGCGTAAAGCGATTTTACTTTCTTTATTGTTTTTTTCGCCAATTGCGACAATAATATTGAGTGATGCTGAATATAATTTAGATGAAAATTTACAATATAAAACTGAGGCTAGTTCTGGAACAGGAATTATTGACGTACAAGGCTGGCAAATCAATGATAATTGGATGTATGATGGATATCTAGATGTTGGAGATTTCATAGCATCATCTGGAGTTTCTACGAATATAGAATCACTTTATGGGACTTTAGAAAAGACAGTTACCGAAATTTACATATCGGAAATTGATAATCTGTCATCAATTACTTACAAATTGGAATCTATAGGATCATACAATGCTAACAATGTTAATCTAAATGGGCAAAATGGAGATATTGCGGTCGAAATGACGACAATTGAAATAATTAGGGCTTCTGATATGGCAGTTACCTCTCAATCAGCAATAGTGGATATTGACTTCTGCGCAGATGTTCTGTGGTGGTGTGTTGATATTGATGTTGCTGAATTGAACGTTACAAATTCCTATTCTCCTGCTTTAGAAGGACTAGATTTTCCCTTGAGTGTCGGGGAGACTTGGGAGTCTGATTATCATCAAGAAACTGAATACAGTGGAGAAAGCGATTATGTAGATATTCCTGAAGATAGTGAAGATGATAATTCATCCAGTTGGTCTGTTGTTTCTCAAGGGTATTCTGGAGTTAGTTACACGGGTTGCTCTCAGTCATATAACATTACTACATACAATAGTGACGGAGAAGAGAGTGGATATAGATGGTATTGTCCAGCAATTAGAGGAGATGTCAAATCGTCTTTTATTGAGAGCATTGGTTTTGCTGCGGTTCATGAATTGACTGCATATCAACCTAGTACTAGATCAAAAGTTATCGAGATAGATATCGAGTATCCGCTTTCTCCGGTAGATACTGATATTTCTGCCTGGATTACTGTAACCAATCAAGGAACACCAGTTGCTAATCAGACCATGGAGTTTAGATATGAAATAGAAGATGACATTAGACAAATAATTACCGATGAAAATGGAACATGTCATCTGGAATTTAATACTGGAAGTACGCCCGACAGTTCAGAATCGGATAGTGATTTTACAAGCCATGGATTGATATCTTGGATTCCTGATCAAAATATAATAGGAGTTTCGTCTCTTAGCATGGATTTGAATGTCCATGAAGTTGACTTAGTTGCCAGAAATGAAGGAGTAACAGTAGAAAGAACAAGAAGTAATAATACAATTACCCTAGATTCTAGTGTAGGATTTAATGCAATATCCGGGGATTCTTTAGTTTTTTCAGTTCCTGTCGTAAATAAAGGTTTGATCAGTTCCCCTCCTACTCAATTAAGAGTTGATTCGCCAGATGGTAATACTGCTTTTACCTATGTCCCTTCTTTGAATAGTCTTGAAGAATCAAGAGTAGAAATAAACTGGACCGTTCCAGAATTTCAGCCTTATGGACTAGCTTATCTTGAATTTATAATTGATCCAGAAGAAAATATCTCAGAAGATGGAAATAAATCGAATAATCAGGGATTATTTTCTCTATATGTTGGAGCTGTGCCAACCGCTATATTATCATCTCCTAATGAAATAAACACACTAGAAGACATCGTAATTAGCGGATTGTCCTCTTTAGAACCAGATGGAGGAGATTTTGTTTGTGAATTTGAGGTAGAAATTATGGGAGGTAGTTTCAATAATATTCTAGAAGAAGATTGTGAATTAGAATGGTCATGGGATGATGATGGAAATTATAGCATATCATTAATAATTACTGATGAAGAAAATGATCAATCAACAACGCAAACTTCAATCATAGTCTTGAACAGACCTCCTGAAATAACATTAGAATCAAATTATGAATCCATACCTGTTCTTTCAGAAGTAACATTTGAAATCACTGAAAGAAATGATTTGGACACACAGAATCCAAATTCTCCTGTTGATATTCTATGGAACAATACATCATGTAAAGAAGGACAAATAGGATTAAAATGTACTATAACTCCTAATTCTGAAGGAGAATTTGTTATTGGAGTATCTGCTACTGATGATGATGGAGAAACCGTTTTTGCATCAAAATCTATTGAAGTTACCAATATAGCACCATATGACGGTAAAATAGAGGTTTTTTTAGGGACGCAAAAACTTATTCCAGATAATAGAGGAGTTTTTGCAGCAAAGGAAGGAGAAATTTTGACTATTCGTGGACAGGCAAGTGATTCTGTTAATGATATTGATAATTTGAGATTCTCTTGGATGCCTGATGCTGAAAATAATCCAGACATTATATATTATCATGAAGGAAGTGAAAGTATGATTAATCATAGTTATAATCATACTGGACTTCAATTGGCTACATTACAGGTTGTAGATAATGACAATGCTACTTTAGTTTTTGATAATGGAGAAGAAATGTTGATAATTCCTATAGAAATATCTAATATTCAACCATCAATTGTTACCTTGAACCAAAGGCTTCCCGTGGCAGAAGGAGAAAAATTAATTTTTGATGTTGGAATTTCCGATAGTTTGAATGACATAGCAAGTTTGTATTCATGTTTTGATATTGACCCTCTTACAGACTCTGACGCATCCGGATTAACTGATGATGATTGTGATTATAATTCCAACTATTTGGAATATACTTGGGAGGATTCTAATACAGCACCAGAATTTATTATATTCCACGTTACTGATGATGATGGCGCTTCAGCGAGTATTGAAATAGATATAGATGTTAGAAATATCAGACCCACTGCAGTAGCAACATCTGATGCAATAAAACCTATCCAAGGCAATATTATTTCACTTAGTGCTAATGGAACAATTGACTCTCAATTTGATATTGAAAATATGATATATCACTGGGATATTGATATCTCAATAGACTCTGATAATGATGGTGATCCAGCAAATGATGTTGATAAAGAAGGGAGATGGGTGCAAGTCATTTATGATACAGAAGGGAAGAAAAACGTCAAATTAACCGTTTATGATGAATCTGAAAGCAGTTCCGTATATATGGTAGTTGATGTGGTAAAATCTCCCTTTGATATCAAAACAAGTTTTAAGCAAAATTCTGCATCGATCCTACTGATTGTTTTAGTTTGTGGAGCTGGGTTGGTACTAGCACAAAGATATCGAGAAAGTAATGAATCAGAATCTGAAAAAGAAGAGGAAGTTATGTCAATCGATCAATTATTTGATAGAGCTGATGGGAAAATTATAGAAGAAAAAGAAATAAAATATGAAATTAGACAAGAAATTGAAGATTTTACTTCTACCTCCATAAAAGGAATTGATTATGATGAACCGGAAGAAAATAAAATACCAATAAATAACATCCTAAGCGAGGAAGATATCGAAGCACTCTTTGAGGAGTAGCCCTTCCGATTCAATCATGGTCAATCTCTTTCGACTTTTGGGATTACCAAATCCTAACCCTTCAAATGCGACCAGAGAAGTAAAAGATTCTAAAGGAAAAAATAAATCTGAAAATAGAAATAGTATGCTAATTTTATCTGATACACGTATATCTGAAAGAACTAAACGTCTATTACCTAAAAAAAACCGTAAAGTGATATATCTAAAACCAGATAAATTACATCGTTTACATCTTAGTGGTATGGGTCAGGAGTTGTCCAATGGGAATATGATATTAGTTGACTTAGGTGATTTGACACATATGCCCAGCCAGACTGCGAAATGCAATAGAGAAGTTAATCAATTAGCTGAAAATAATGGCTTAATGGCATTTGCTTTGAATAATTCAGATACTCTAATAATGATTCCAGGGGCAAAAATGCGTGTGGATACAAGTAAACATATTCTTGGATTGAGTGAATTAAATAGTCTTTGAATTACTTTTTCTCTCCAGGTTCATATGATACCTTTCCATCATTAAGCCATGAATCTAATTCTTTGGATTTTACTTCCTTTAACGTTATTTTCATGAAATCCCTGTATGCAATCCATTTATCTATTTCTGATTTATTATCTCCTCTTTTCTCCTTACGATCTATAGATGCATCAGAATAAACTATACAATGTTGTAAAAATTTTTCAACCAATTTTCTTCTTTCTTCTATTTCCATTAAGCAACACCCAAGTCTTCCATTAGTTTCTCGACGTGTCCTTTCACTTTAACGCCATATTTCGCCCAAATTATTGATCCATCTTTGGAAATAGCAAAAGTGGATCGTAAACATCCCATGTATTCTTTACCATACATATTTTTCATTCTCCATGTTCCATATAATTTATGAAGATGAGAATCTGTATCAACAACTAAATCAAATGGTAATTCAAATTTATTAGCAAATTTTTCATGACTATTGGCAGAATCAGTAGAAACTCCTATAACTTTCCAACCAGTTTCTTTGAATCTAGAAAAATTATCTCTAAAATCACATGCTTCAATAGTACAACCGGGAGTATTATCTCTTGGATAAAAGTACAAAATAACGCCCTCTCCCTGATTTGTAATATCAGATAAATTTATTTTTGTTCCATCTGTGATAATACATTCAAAATCCGGTGCTAAGTCTCCAATAGATAGTTCCACTACTTCATCCATGATAATGCGTAACATACATCACTGATGAAATCTAGTTTTTTCCGATCATTGAAATTACTCTTACTGAAGATGGTTTGTCCGGCGGATCACTAAACCCAAAACCGATAGGATCAGAAAGTTTTGAAAAATCCCCGAATGATTCTTGTTTATACTTGGCAGATGCTTTTTTAATCCAAGAAATACTCTTTATCATGTACCATTCTTTTCTATTATCATTTGTTTTGCCGTAAGTCTTTGTACCAAAAAAAAGATTGGCAAAAAAATATTCAATAGTTGAAATAAACCACCTTGGGCGCTTAAGTGGTATAGGAAAACTCCAACCCCATTCCAAACAAATTAGTAAATTTTCAGATTCTATTTCTATTTTGTTTTTATTTCTTGTAACTTTTAGTGGAGTTATAATTACTTCTTCAAATGAATAAATTTTAGAAACGTAATTCGCATATTTTGATGAAGGAGAAATCAATATTCTTCTACCATCCGGTCTTGCCCACATTATATTAGTAAATTCTCCAAGAGGAGAGTTTTCCCAATCTCCTACAACTATTCGTTCTCCTGTGGAGAAAGCGGATGATGTAATTCTACCCTCAAAAATATCCATATTTTCACTTTCTTGATTCAAAAATAATTTGTTTTTTGGATGCTGCCCAAGAACAGATTAAACAATTACTTAGATTATGTCTTAACGCTGGACAATGTTCTCTTCCAAAGAATATTATCTGTAAATGCCTTCGAGACCAAGTATCCTGAGGAAATAATTTCTTAAGATCTTGTTCTGTTTGATTTACTGATTTACCTTTTGAAAGCCCCCATCTTTTGGCTAATCTGTGAATATGTGTGTCCACAGGAAATGCAGGTAAACCAAAAGCTTGTGACATTACAACTCCTGCAGTTTTATGACCAACTCCTGCAAGTGATTCTAGAAAGTCCCACTCAGGCTTTATTACTCCTCCACTCTCAATAATTTGCTCAGCCATTTTCTTTAAATTTTTAGCTTTAGTCGGAGCTAGGCCAACCTCTCTGATTATACTTTGAATCTGATCTACTTCGAGAGCATGCATTTTAACAGGATTATCGGCGATTTGAAATAACTTAGGAGTTACTTGGTTAACTTTTTTATCGGTTGTCTGTGCAGAAAGCATAACGGCAACAAGAAGAGTATATTCATCTGTATGATCTAAGGGAATAGGTTGTTCTGGATATAAATTATCCAACAATTCACCTATTTTCTTTGCTTTTTCGATTCTACGCATTTCATTCCCTCTGGTCATCCTTAATGCCTAATATAAATGCAATAATTAGACACAATGCAGGTATCCCATAACATGGACCATACATAAATTCTCCTCCTTCCATTGAATCCGAAGTAGTGCCCCCTAGTGCAATGTAAGAAATTAAGCCTAAAACCAAACTAGGCAATATAGCCACTCCTACAAAAACGAGTCCGCGTACAAATCCCATGGCTCTGACTAATGCTGATATTTGATGAAGGTTCGTTATTTGCCAAAGAGAATTTCTATTTCTGACTTGGTTTTTGTATTTAGTACATCTTTATCTTCTAGCCAGCCTTTTCTTGCAATTTTAGTCCCATACCAAACATCGTTGAGTCCCTGAGTATCATGAGCGTCAGGGTTTATACATATTGGTACTCCTAATTCTTTCGCATATTTACAAAATCTCCAGTCTAAATCGAGTCTGTAGGGTGATGCATTAATTTCAACGGCCTTTAGTATGCCATCTTGGTTAAATTCGGCCATTTGACGAAGAATTGCATGCATATCTATAGGAAAACCTTCTCTCCCTTGCAATATTCTACCAGTAGGGTGTCCTAATATCGTAAATGTTGGGTCTTCTATTGCTTTAATTAAAAATTCTGTATTGGTTGATTCATCTCTATTTTTCCAACTCCCGAGAGCATGGACAGAGCCAATCACATGCGATAGAGAATTACGTATTTCCAAAGGATAGTCCAATTTGCCATCCGATAGTATATCGCACTCCGAACCATGAAATAATTTGAAATTTATATTCTCATTTTGATAATATTTGTTTAACTTTTTAATCTCAATAGATTGATTTATCATTTTATCACGAGGAATTCCTATTTGCCTACCTCCGATATTGAGAGATTCAGAATGATCGGCTATTCCCAGATATTCCCAACCAAGATTTATTGCTTGATTTGCCATTTCCTCTAAAGTTGCAGCACCATCAGAAGAGGTAGTATGATTATGAAAAGCGCCCTTTAAATCGCCTATTTCGATAAGTTTTGGCAAATTTCCCTCTAATGCAGCCTCTATTTCACCCATATCTTCACGTAATTCTGGAGGAATCCAAGGCATTCCTAAATTTTTGTATATTTCTGATTCATCACTACAAATAAGTGTATTCTTAGCAGCTTCCATTCCAGTTTTATTACCTGCTTCGCTCTCCGAAAAAAGTCCAAATTCATTCAGCCTCAAACCTTTATCGATTGCTAGTTGTCGCATTCGTATATTATGCTCTTTTGAGCCAGTAAAGTATGCCAACGTAAATGGAAATGTTTCTGGATTAACAATTCTTATTTGGGCATCTATTGTTGCATTTGCAGATCTTTCTGAAAGGCTTTCTGAAAGTGCAATGTCCATCTCGCTACTTCCGATTGGTTCAGCAAGCATTTCTGCTTCCAATATCAGACTAATTTTGGATGTTCCTTGTCCTTTTACTTCGGCGATTCCGGGAAAATTCATAATTTCTCTGATAATTCCGTCTTGATATTCAGGTTTAGCTCCTAAAACTATATCTAAATCACCAATTGTTTCTCGCATTCTTCTGGCGCTTCCAGCAAGTTTTGCTTTCACCACATTAGGGATTTTGGATATTTTGTCCTCCAAGGAGCGCCCATAGGCGAGTCCTATATCTAGTCTATTTCGTCCCTGATATCTATTAAGTAAATCAATTCCTTCAAGATATTTTTCTTGACTTTTTGGCCCAAAACCCTGTAATGATGCTATTTGATTATTTTCACATGCATATTTTAATTTCTCTAATGAATCAATTTTCAATTCTTCATAAAGTAATCTGACCCTTTTTGGACCTAAACTAGGTATTCCAGTCATCTGAATTAGCCCAGGAGGTATCTTAGCATATAATTCGTCAAGATTGCCCCAAGAGCCTTGTAAAACTGCTTCTGAGATAAGTCCGCCAATCCCCTTACCAATTCCCTTTATTTCAGTAATTCTATTTTCTTGAACAATCGATAGTAAATCTTCTTCTAATGTGGCGAGAGCTCTACTTGCATTCTGATAAGCAATAACTCGAAATCTATTTGCGCCATCTAATTCAAGTAAAACAGCCACTTGTTCGAATGTGGTAGAGATTTGTGTTTTTGTCATATGAGGAGGGGCATCACTTCGAGATTGTGGTAAACGCCAAGCAGAAACACTAACCATGATGTGAACGAAAAGTCATGTAACTTCATGTTGCCCCTCTTTTGTTCAAAAATAGACCCCTAAGGTAAACAACTATTGTCCTTTGCGCATTACATGGATTTAGTCAATCTAATTGAGAATATTTCACTTGGGCTTTGTGGAACATCTACTCTTTTATGGATATCAATTGGAACATTATCCAGGAGTGAACACGGTGAAATTATTGCTCAAAGAGTAATTATGACAATGTGCTTAATATCTGCTTTACTCCTATTTTTACTACACTACTTAGGAGGAGAATTGTGGGGATCAAGAAATGCCTCTAGACCATTAGCTGTCTTGGCAATTGTTGTTGCTCTCACTGCATCTTTAAATATCAAGGGAAGAGATGTACAGGGAGAAATTAACCCTCATCAGATAATGAAAATGCGCAGAGATGAAAAATAAATTATTCTTGCTCTGTATTTAATTTATCGTCAATAAAGGAGCGCATGTACGCTGGTAACTCCCCGTTGACAAAAATAACATCATTTACTTCTTCCAACTTCATTAGTGAATAATATATTTGCATCGCAGTCATTGGAGTGGCGGAACAACCAGTACATCCTCCTTCAAGTGATATCATTATGACCCCGTCAGTAGTATCTAAAACATTCACAACTCCATCATGCGCATCTAAGATGGCCTGAACTGGACCTACAGACTCTAAAATAACTTGTTTGTCTACCATTTAGTAGGCCTCCTGACATGATGCAAGAGGGGTTAGGCTTTCAAACACTCCCTCATACGATATGCATGGGCGAGCCTATTCGGGTACTACTTCTTGATTTATTAGTTGAAAGAGCGGAATTTGGACATGGCGGTAACCAAGAGGTAATAAGGCCGTTATCGGAAAAAACTGATGTTGAAGTTTTATTATTAACACCTCAAATGCAGTCATTTGAATCGGGACACAAAACGGATATAGAGGCTGACGTGACATTAAAGTCAGAAGATGTTCCTTACTGGGATGATGAATATCCTTTTTGGGAGAATAATATAGTTGAATTAGGATCAAAAAAAGTCAATTTTCGCCGTATAGTAATGCCAATGATTAATGATGATGTAAAAATGAGAAAATGGGTAGAAGAGCTATCAATAAATGCTTTGGTTTGTTCAGGTTCGAGAAGGAATGTAAGTATTTGGGAAGAATGGATGGGGCCTGCTGGAACTCTCATGAGAGTAGTAGCTAATTCTGGCATCCCTACTTTAGGAATATGTTTTGGGCATCAACTATTATGTCATTCTTTAGGGAGTGTAATAAAACGTGCTGAGTCTTTATCTAGTGGAATATGGGAATTAAAATTAACTGAATTTGGAGAAAATGATCCTTTATTGTCATCTCATCTGGAATCTAATTCACAAATTTATGGCCTGTATACACATCAAGATCATGTGGTTACTATGCCAAATAATTGCAACCATATAGGCATGGCCGATCATAATTCAATTACTGCCATAAGAGTAAATGATGAATTAGGAAATCCTTTACCGGCATGGGGAATACAGTGCCATCCAGAAGCTGCAAGAAAGAGAATAGAACGTGCTTTTGAATGGGGACATATTACAGAAGAAGAGTTCGCATCATTCAAAGGAGAACATGATGGAGCAAGTATCCTTTCCTCATTTGCACGCATCGTATTAGAAAATACTCCTTAATAAACAATTAACCTCCTTGATATCAGGATTTTGATTATAAGTAACTCTTTTGTCCGCGGGTCAGAAGGTGAACACCATGAATGACAATATACCATTATTTGCAGCAGCAGCAGGGATTTTAGGTTTGCTAATTGCATATGCACTATACAAAAAAGTAAATGACGTAAAAATTGATAATAAGACAGTAGGAGATATTACTCAAGAAATTCAAGATGGAGCAATGGCTTTTTTAAAGGCTGAATACAGAGTACTGTTTGTTTTTGTAATAATTGTTGGAATTATTCTTTCAATTTTAAATGATATTGAAACAGCAATTGCCTTTTTCGCTGGAGCTCTTGCATCTGTGATGGCTGGATTTTCAGGTATGAGAGCAGCAACATCTGCTAATGGTAGAACTGCTATGGCTGCTAAGAAT
>QQRX01000040.1 GCA_003602595.1 Candidatus Poseidoniales archaeon
AATGATCCAAACGAATACTTTGATTCTGATGGTGATGGAGTTGGAGATAATGCGGACACAGATGATGATGATGATGGAGTATTAGATTCCAATGATGCATTCCCATATGATCCTTCAGAAACTATGGATACAGATGGTGACGGATTAGGAGACAATGCTGATGAATTCCCTAACGATGCTACAGAAAGAGTAGATTCAGATGGTGATGGAATTGGTGATAACTCTGATGAATTCCCAAGTGATACAACAGAATGGGCAGACACAGATGGTGATGGAGTTGGAGACAATTCTGACGCATTCCCTAACGATGCTAGCGAGATAGTTGATTCTGATGGTGATGGAGTTGGAAATAATGCTGATGCATTCCCATATGATGCTAATGAGCAGAGTGATTCTGATGGAAACGGAGTTGGAGACAATGCACAAGCCGATCAGGAGAATGGAGGAACTACTCCAGTTGATCCAGAGCCAGTTGACGATGACGGAGGATTCTTACCAGGTTTCTCTGCAGTAATGGGTATTATCTCAATGTTAGGTGCTGCAATATTAGTTGCAGGACGACGTAAGGACTAAGACGACCTCATCAAGGATATGATGAGGTCCTCTTAGGACTCTTCTGATAGGTTTTTGATACATACAAAGCACATGCTGGTTATCAAATAATGGCGGGCCGTGCAGGATTCGAACCCACGTCTCCGGATCCGAAATCCGGAAGGATATCCAGACTACCCTAACAGCCCACGAAGTAGTCACCAAGGTGACCGTGTCTTCAATGCGACGGATGACAAACTAAAATTAAGCGTGCCAAACTTCTATGGACTTTGATTGCATACTTTAAAGAAATAATCCAACCAGTTGAATTGATTAGAGCTTCAATTTCTTCCCATTTTTTCCCCATAACTAAGTAATTACTTGATTTTTCTTCTAACATAAACTCAGGTATCGTAGGCAGCATTGTGCATATAGTACCATTAGGATTTATAGAGCGAGCAGCTTTCAATGCTTTCAAGAAAATATCAAGTCCGTTATCAGATTTCCAAGAATTTCTTCCATAAGGTGGATCAAATACAAATGCACAATCTTCATGTCCACCCCACAATTCTACAATATTATCTATTGAGCATTTCTTAACTGTGTACTTTCCTTTTCCTTTTGACCAAACTAGATTTTTTTGCGTACCTTCTACCATAATTGGGTCTAAGTCACTGGCTAATATGTCGATTCCTTGGATAATCGCTTCAATAGCAATACCTCCAGTTCCACAAAATGGATCAATAATTATTTTTGGACACCATCCTGGCTTATGACTCAAAGAAATCATCAAACGTGCTAGACGAGCATCGAGAGATACTGGTTTAAAAAAAGGCCTTTCTATAGGATTCCTTCTTTCAAATTCATTTTTATTTGATATTTTTCTTCTCAGTCCCCAAATTACTACAGTTTTTAAGGTATCAGATTCATTTTTGTGGAAGACTTGACCATCTAAACCTGCTAATATTACCACTATTTCATGTTCTGGAGTCTCTAAATCAACATTGTTATATCTAGATACGATTAATTCTCCAGCTCCTCTTTCTATGCTACTACTAGATAATGGGACTATTTCTTCACCTATTTTTCTGGTACGTATTGCAAAACTACCTCTCGGCAGATTATTTACAGCCCATTTATGTATTAATAGTGATATATCTTTTTCTGAAATATTACAATCATCAATAATTTCTGCTTTGAATAATATATCATCTAATAAGGCAGCTTTTGATAAAATATTAATATTTGAATCACTAGAAATAGTTACCAAGCGTGGGTGGATAATCTTATCATAGCTAACTAGCGAATTTATTTCTGCCCTAAATAAAAAAGAATTCCAGCCACTACCGACCAAGATTATTTCTCCCATATGTCGGCCTCGATATCCATCGGAGGGGCTTCAACCCTAAATGCCTCTACATGTTCCGGTGTACAGAACACGGAGTAGTGAGGACATGGGATGTAACTTAAGAGACTTGGCAAATCCTGAATCAATTAACTTACGTGACTTATCTGATAAAAGAGTGGCCATTGACACATTTTTAGTAGCATATCAATTCATTACATCTATTCGAGCTAGAGGAGAAGGACAAGACGGTGGGCCATTGAGAGACTCGAAAGGTAGACCAATTTCTCATTTAATGGGGTTTTTAGATAGAGCAACTGTAATGATAGAAAATGGTATTGATCCAATATTTATTTTTGATGGAACGCCTCATGATTTAAAATTAGAAACTTTAGATGAAAGGAAAGAAAGGAAGAAAGAGGCTCAAAAGAGGTGGGATGAAGCAGTATCAGATGGAGATTGGGTTACTGCCCAAAAACTCGGTTCTCAAATAGTTTCATACACTAGAGAAATGGTGGCCGAGACAAAAGAAATGTTTGATTATATGGGAGTATCATGGATAGAAGCCCCCATGGAAGCAGAAGGGGCAGCTTCAGTTCATTGTCGTAATGGAGAAGTAGCAGCAGTAGCAAGTCAAGACTGGGATGTTTTACTTTATGGTTCACCAATTATGATTAGAAATTTGATTTCACACGGTACTAAGAGATTTGGAAGACCAGTTTTAGCCGAAAAAATAGTTCTCAACGATTTATTAGAAGAAAATGGAATAACACAGGAACAATTAGTTGATTTAGGAATAATGATAGGAACAGATTTCCATCCCGGAATTAAGGGAGTAGGACCTAAGACTGGATTGAAATTAATAAAAAAATATGGAACACTAGAAGAAGTTTGTAAAGAAAAAGGCCATGAAATTCCAGAAAATTTAGATGAAATAAGAAATATATTTCACAATCATCCAATTGGAACTACTACTCTTCCTGGAAAAAAAATGGCAAATGAAGAAAAACTTAGGGAATTCTTACAAGAAGAAAGAGGCTTTAGTGATGCAAGGATGAAAAGAGCTCTTGATAGATTAAAATCAGCAGGAAGGCTGAGAGATTCTGGCCAAACTTCCATATTTGATTTTTAGAATTTTATCTAATATTATATTGACATTATTTAGAATTATTTGGTAAAGAATTAGGCAATTCTTTAACAGTATTTAGAACTAAATGCGTAACAGATCTTTCCACACCTTCTATGGAGAGAACATTTTTTGATAAATCATCTAAATCTTCTCTATTTGATGCCTTTGCAATAATCATCGAATCGAAATCTCCAGTTACATCATATACAGCATAAACTCTATTGTCTTTAGCAATCTTTTCTTGAATTTCTATCAATCTTCCCTTTTGTATTCTCATGCCTATTACCACTGTCAATTCCCATCCTATTTCTTCAGCATTCAAAAGTACTGTATATCCTTTAATTATTCCATTTTCTTCTAGTCTTTTGACTCTATTACTGACTGAACCCAGTGAAACACCTATTTTCTCAGATATCTTCCTTAATGAGGTTCTGGCATCATCACAAAGAACTTCAATTATCTTACGATCAATTTCATCCATAACATCACATCTTTTGTAAAACTTAATTGTGTAAGGCTATTGAACATATGCCATGATTTTGTCATTTTAAAGACTCATTTGTTTATTATCTGTCACTCTTCTTCTCTATTTGATATATCTAAACCTTTCATGAATCTTAATATTCTTTTTTCATCATCATTAATCATTAAACTGACTTTATTTCCAATCCAAACTGGAATACAAGACCCATCTCTTTCATCAATCAATATTAATCCCCCTTTATGTTCAGTTATATCTATATCAAAATCTTCATTGAGTAAAAATTCGTCAATTAATATTTTATCAATTTTTTCACCATCTAAAATTATGTGACCATAATTTATTTCTGAGATAATTTCCCGCGACGATCTTCCGATTATTCTATCAATTTTATTATTTCTTAATTTTATCGTATCAAGTCCTAGACTTATTATTTTCAATGGACGCCATCTATTGCCAGGTATTACAACTCTTCCTGATTTACGGCTTTTTTCATTTTTCCATATCGCCTTTGCTTCATCAGTAGTCCATGATATTTTCCTCCCTCTAATCCATAAATTTTCTGGACATTTACCAAAATGATTGGTTATCATATCTCTTAATTCTTTGCTAATTGGATTTGGAAAATTTTCTGGATCTGGTTTTATATTATTATCTAAAAAACTATTTTTTCTCTCATCGGGATTCATTGCATCAATCCTTTTTTCTAGTATTGAAATAAAAAATCCACTTCCATCAATCTTATCATTCCAAATTCTTACACATTTTTTTAGTGAATCAATCATAAATTTTTCAGTTGGAGGTAACATAGATTTTTCTAATTTTAAATCATTATCTTCTCCTCCGCTATCGTCTAATTTTGGCCATTCTGTAAAACCTTCATCAAATGGGATAGATTTCAGAATATCTTTTGGTGATAAAATTTCAACAGTATTATCTCTTAATACTTCAGCTATTACTGCTTCATTTTCTATAGGGTCTAATGAGCATGTTGAGTAAACTATCCTGCCTCCTGGTTTAGTTAAATTAATCGCCTTTCTTAACAACTCTACTTGTAAATTATGTAATGATTGGCCTCCAGATGGCAACCATTTCTTCCAAACTTCCGGATTCTTCCTTGTTGTTCCTGACCCAGTACAAGGAACATCAACTAAAATCTTATCAAAACCAGGATTCAGTATTTTGGGAATATGTCTACCATCATGCTGTATAATCATAGACGTTTTATTGCCATGTCTTTGTATGTTTGATACAAGAGTATTTATTCTATTATTTGCGATTTCATTTGCTATTACTAATCCTCTATTTTGTAAATTTTCTGCAATCTGAGTTGTTTTAGAACCTGGCGAAGCACACATGTCTAGTACAATTTCTCCAGGTTTTATCTCAAGTGCAATAGTTGGTATCATTGAAACAGCCTCCTGTCTTGTAATTCTTCCAGTTCTATGTAAGGAAGAAATAATAGATTTCACATCTCCTTCTGCTTTTCCTCTTTCAAAGGGTAGAGTCCAAGCACTTCCTTGAGTATCTCTAAACCATTCAATTTTTTTAGCGCCAATATTTAGTAACCATTCTTCGACCCATTTCCATTCCTTTCTTAGATAATTTACTCTAACCGTCTCTGATAATCTATTTACAGATTTAGAAAACCATAATTCTGGATCATCTCTCCAATTCCTTACAGCATTCAGTAAAATACTATTTTTACCCAGTTCATTCCAGTACTCCTGAGATATAGCCATAACGTTCGCACTATCTATCTATCAAATAATTAATCCTTTTTGAGATTTTTTTCATCATAGTATTTTCGGCATTATAGAGTATTTTTTACATAAAATATTATACCATCGATAAAATCCTCAAGCATTACGACTTAGTGTCGTAAGGGGGATGGACAGTATGAGGTTGAGCAGGCGAATAGCAAAGAATAGTGAAAAATCGGTTAAGACAGATATATATGGAGCTACAAAAAAATTAGTTGAATTAGTTGAAAGAGCACGTAATAATTCTTCAGAACAAGGTCCATTAATACCACTAGAAGCTCTTGT
>QQRX01000041.1 GCA_003602595.1 Candidatus Poseidoniales archaeon
CCCGTTTTGGAGTATCCTAATACTTTACGTAAATCATCAGACCACCCGGCTTTCCAATTTTTATAATTGTCATCTAGACCCAATATGGGTCGAGCGAGTTCGGCTTGAATATGAGACGCTGCAACTGCATTACCGGACGAAAGGAGGCTATTAACAACAGTATTAACTATTTCAAGATCAGATTTTATTTGTTGCTGCTTAGTTTTTTGTTTACGTTCTGATTTTTTAAGGTTGGTGAATTCTCTCTTCCTTACATATCTTTCTAATTCTGCAACATTGGAATTTAATTTTTGAATTAGGGCAAATATTTGATCAAGAGTAATTTGTTCTTTATCTTGTTTTGTTATTACTTCTTTCTTCTTTAAACTGGGAAGAATAAATTTACCATTAACAAATTCAAAATCTCTTAATGTACGGGCATCAATATCTCTCCAATCTCTACTCTGATAATTCTTTTTCTCATCCCCAAATTTATCATGAGTAATTATTAAAGCATTTTCAGAAATTGCATAATCAATCCAATAAATATCCTCTTTATCTTTGGCAATTATATGTAATTTATCTTGTTCTATTAGATCATCTAGTATGTCAATATCGCCCATTGTTTTAGCATTAGTTTTGCTTAATGATGTAGCATATTTATATGTTCCACGTTTCAAAAAAGCGGTTATTTTCCATCCCTTTTCTTCACAAAACAATATACAATCTCTGAGCCTTTCTGGCCTGATTTGAGGAAGTCTTTCTCCATTGTCATTTTTCATTATAATTCCGGTATCATTGTGGAGAATATTAGCTGCATCAATTACAATAGTTTCATATTTATTTTTCATAATTTCACTTACCTTTTTTTAATTCTTGAAGGAGAATTGCTAATGCTAATCCACCTGCTGCCCCAATCGCTCCTCCAAGGAGTGCAGATGAAAAGACATCAGAGTGATTAGATTTTGATGATTTTTTCTTTAGTAGTTTAAGTTGATAGGCAACTGAAGATTTAGACATTCCAACAATTTCTGCAATCTCTTTCAAAGAGTGCCCAGTCCCTCTGAGTTGAACAATCTGTGCAATTTGTTCTTTAGTTGCCACACTATTGCTAGGAATATGTCCTAAATAAATGTTATTATTAAAACTATTTCCTAAAAATATATGTTATTTAGGAAATAAAACTAATGATAGGTTTAATTCTTATACTGGATATGACTGATTATGAGAGTCGTTGCTATCTTGTTTGTCTGGTTAATCACTGCTACATTATTGGCGGGTTGTACTCAATCAACAACAGGAGAAATAGATGCTAGTTATTGTGCCCATAAATATGATACTGTTGACGATGTAGAGTTAGTAAATGATTCTTTTTTTGATAAATGTGCGAAAATAGATCTTGTACTAAAGCTAAATGATGAAGAAGTTATTAATGGAACCTCTTTTGTAGGCCTAGATGTTTCTAAAACTGATATAATTATAATTCAAATAAATCAAACTGCATCAATTGTGATGGAATTTGATATTCAAACAAATTCTAATTTCAATATTATTTCATTAAATCAATCCGAATATGTGAAATATATTGCAGAAGAAGAATATCAAGATATAGATAATCTGAGTGGTGCATGTTTAAACAATTGCTCATATGAGGCAGAACTATTTGCAGATTATTATTACCTAATGCTGACATTAGATGAATGAGATTAGATACCATATTTTAGATTAAAATATAAAAAGCAGGGAAAAGAAAGAAATAGAACATAAGTTTGATTTAGACTATGAACAAAAGGCTTACAATTTTTATGACGGTTATTCTCCTTTCAGTTTCTTTAAGTGGGTGTACAGGGGAAGATGAAAATAAAATAAATCAACTTGAGATTCAAATCCAAGATAATCAATATTTAATGAATAAATTAAATCTAACCGTGGAAGGATTACAAGAAAGTATTGAACAATTAAATTTAACGATAGATGGACTGGAAAATGAAATTACTACCCTACTTCTACAAATTTCAGAGTATGAAGGATCTATAACTTTACTAAACAATCAGAATGACACAAATACGGAATTAATTAGTCAATTGTCTCTGAATATTACTAACCTAGAATTAACAATAACCGAATTAGAAGTTCAAATAATTTCTCTTCAGGATGCTAAAGCTGCTTTAGAAGTTCAGATTGAAATTTTAGAAAGCGCCAAGTCGGATCTAGAAAGTCAAATATCTTCACTTTCTTCAGCAAATCAAGATTTAGAAGTAGAAAATCAGAATTTACAAGCAGAAAATCAGAATTTACAAGCAGAAAATGAAATTTTAGCTATTAATATTGTGGAATTACAAGATTTTGCTGTAATATTGAATGATACAATTTCAGAACTTCTTAATGACATATCTTTACTAGAAAATAGTACATTGGACACGATAATGGAACGTGGGCATTTGAAATGTGGAGTCAAGGATGGTCAATATGGGATGGCCTATAGTGATCCAGATACTGGTGAACGATTTGGTCTTGATATTTCTTATTGCAAAGCTATAGCGGCTGCTATTGGACTTAATCCTGAAAATGATATTGAATATGTTAATTCTGGAGGGGTAAATAGATTTGAGTTATTAGCCAATGGTAGCGTCGATGTTCTAATTCGTACTACTACCTGGACAACTAGTAGAGATACAGAGTTAAATGCAGACTTTGGTGCTATTAATTTCTATGATGGGCAAGGTATTCTTGTAAATACTGATGAATTTCCTAATGCTACTTCTGCACTTGACTTGGATGGTGCAAGTATTTGTGTTGCAATAGGAAGTACTTCTGCAGGAAATATTGCAGATTATTTCGAAGAAAATAACATGAGTTATCAACCTGTTAACACCTGGCAAGAGGGTTGGGATTTTGTTAATGAAAATTGTGATGCTGTTACAGGAGATATGTCAGCATTGGTTGCAGCAAAATGGGGAATAGAACAGGATGGAGCTGCGGATTTTGAAATGGCAATAATGCCTGAATTACTATCTAAAGAGCCTTTAGCATCTGTTACTAGAGACTATGATACTGAATGGAATGAAATTGTTTCATGGGTGTGGTATGGAATGATAACTGCAGAAGAATTGGGAATTACCTCAGATAATTATCAGAATGCGGATACTAGCAAACCTACAATAGATAGATTATTGAATTCAAATTTAGGACTTGGTACTCCCAATAATCCACTTCCAGAGACATGGATGCAATCAGTGCTAGAAGAGGTTGGAAATTATGGCGAGGCTTATGATGATGCTTTTTGTGATGGAAGTTATGATGGATATAGTGGCTCAGATTCAATGTCAGGGTGTTTGATTTCTAGATCGGGTACCTTGAATGCATTGATATCTGAAGGTGGCGTGCAATATTCTCCGCCTATGCGATAAATGAAAAATTACAGTACTATAGGAAGTACAGTTTTCCATCTAGGTTCTGCTAATTTTTTCGAATTTGGTCCGTCTCTTACAATTTTTGTCTTATGAGTCAGAACTCCATGCATACCTTGAACGGAAAATTTGACTCTTAGTTCAACGAACCTATCTCTTTCCAAGACCGTCATTTGTTCGTCATCCAACTCTATTGTAGAATTAGACTCTTCATCTCCTTCATTGTGTATTTGTAAAACATTACCATTCATATTGGCCCTTGGGGAAAAATCATAATCAGTTGGATCGTTCATTTTTACTTCTGCATCAATTATCAGACGTGCGCGGATAGATGCCTTGGTTATCTCAATGGACTTTACCATGTAGTGGGCATTGACCTTGAGTTCAAAGCACTTCGCACTCTAAATGCTGAATTATTATATTCCTATTTCACTTATCCTAGGTACTAATAAAAGAAAATCGACAATTAATTGCCAGTCATTTCCCTGATCTGGATCTATCTCGTCTATCGGTATATCTGGGTGACAATCGTCAGCAGTTATCGTCCATATCCACTCTCCTTGGCCAAATCTTTGACCTGGTTCATTAAGCAATGAGTATAATAATTCATCAGAAGAATCGGCAGTTATTGTGTATCCTGTTTCAGGATAAGAATTCATATTGTCTCTAACAATAGTGGCAGATGAATTCTGTGTAATGTTATCTTGTGAAGTAGTAGAGAAAATATTCCAACCTGACGAGGGGACGTTAATGGCCATCGTAAAATTATCTTCTGGCCACATAATTGGTAATATGTCTCTTGCAAGAATTAGTGTTGAATTAACACTAATCATCCTAGATGAAGGGTGGGGATTGTCAGTTATTTGATATGATTGGCCTTGTTCTAAATAACCGGACCATTCAAACTCTACATGTTTCTGTTCCCAAACTACTCTAAAGTTACGTGAAAGTACCATTACGGTCCAAGTTGAAGTGTTTGAAGCTCCTTTGTCATCTGTTACAGTAATTGAACCTGTACGATTCCCGGATTCGGTCAATATAAGTTCAGTAGTGATACTCTCCGATGAATCGATATCGTTTGCAGGGTCGCCATCATTATTCGTATCTACTGTAATATCGAAATCCCAAGAAAAACTAACAACGCCTCCTTCAGGATCTAAAGAATCGCTGGCGTCTAATATTACTGAATCGCCTGTTCTTATTACATTAGAATATTCAAAACTGAGAATTGGAGGAGAATTTACAAATAAGGAAACATAAGCAATGTCCATCCCCCCTTGATCATTTACAACAGTGACTTCAATAGAGTAGTAACCAGGTGTATTGAACTGATGACTGGCAATACCCTGTTTTGATATCTTTATTGCTCCATCATCAAAGTCCCATCTATATTCTTCGATTATCGAAGGATCAGGCGTTGTAGAAGATCGGGCATCAAAATTCACAGATTCCCCAGCATTTATTTCTTCTCTATCTGCTGTTAATTTTGCATTTGGGTTAAGATTTGATAGTCCGCTGCAGCCGGCAAGTGAAGTAATAATCAACATTAATGTAACTATCATTGTCAAAGATGTCCCAGTGACTTTCATCAATACATGTGGTGTGCTTCATACTCATATGTATGTTGGGTAAAAATTAGATTTCCATTCAATTAAGAGGGTTCATGGGCAACGTCGTATTCGGGAACAATAGATACAGCATGCTTGGTAATTTTCAAGTTCTCGGATTTGACCTAGAGACTACCGGTTTTGCCTCAAATAAACATAGAATTGTACAATATGCATTTGTAGGTAGCGATGAAAACGGGAATCATATTAATGTCGAATCACTAGTTAATCCAAATATGAAAATTCCAATAGAAACTACTGAAATCCATGGTATTTCAGATAAAGATGTTAAAAATATTCCACAATTCTCTGAGCATACTAAAGAAATAAGTAATTTAGTTGAAAAATCCATAATAGTGGGACATAATATCCTTACTTTTGATTGGCCTTTTCTCGAAATGGAATATCTAAGGTGTGGTATTGAAATGCCTAAACCTTATGCAATAATTGATACATTAGTACTTGCTAGAGAATTTAAAATAGACTATTTTGGAAGTAAAAAGTTGGGTTCACTGTGTCAAAAATTTGGAATTACATTGGAAAGAGCTCACTCTGCGGATGCGGATGCTGGCGCTACCTTACTTCTTTTATGGGAAATAATGAAATCTTATCCTGAAAAATTTAAATTATGGTGGGAAGAATTAGAGAAATAATTATCTAATTGATTTTAACAATGGATTCCAAGGCAGTATTTCTGACCAATCTCCCAAATGTCTAATTTTCCCATCTATTCGTGTACTACCAAGAAATAATGGCCCATCATATCCATTATTTTGTAATTCTTTTAGTTGATCAAGAGGTTGATTGGACAAGAAGGCACCAAAACTCTTCTCTGAGGCTCTTAGTTCACCATCAGTACCATCGGGCAACATAATTTTGAATGAAGCTAAACCTTCTTCCTCATCAAAATTTATCAAAGTGACAACTTCATCACTGAATGTCTTATGTCTGTTTAATGTATCATCATGTATTGCTACAAGCCATTTAGGACACCAAGCTTTCCACTCACAAAAACCACAACTAAATTCTTCTGGAGTCGCTTGAAATGGATTTTCAGTTAATTCTATTGATTTCCATGCACTAAAAGCATCTTCGATTACTGATAATCCTGTAGCTTCGTGCATTGTTTGATTCGATGTGTACCATCCTTCGGTTCTTATTGGAGGATGATTTGGATTGATTAGCATTAATAAATCTCTATAAAATCGTAATTGGCGATTTACTGTTTTACTCAAACTACCTTTTGGTGGCCTACCAGTTTTCAGATCCACTACTATCCACCCTATTTCATTATCTTGCTCATCTACATCCTTTAACAAAAGGTCTAATCTCCCCATTAATTTCCCACATTCTGAATTTAAAGTTCCTTCGTTAGCTAGAATTATATCTCTAACTTTATTCCACATCCCTATTGTAATCTCAGGAAGATCAATATCAATTATTTTTGCTTGACTAAGAAGCATTAATAGTGCCTTATCCAAACCTTCTTTCGCTTTAGTGTAAGATTTCTTCTTCCAACTAGAACGTCTTGATGTTTCAAAAAAAATATCTTTTTGTAATTGCCAATGATTGCTTAGAATTTCAGAAGATAATTTTGGAAGCCAATCTTTTTCGGAGGGATTCCTATCTGAAATATCAACATTACAGATGTCTTCTACAGAATTATGAACAGCATTACCGATGACAATAGGCATTCCTATTTTCTTCGGTAAACCCTGTCTAGATAGCCAATATTTTCTAGGACATTCTTCATACCTATTCCATGATGATGGTGAGAGTTGATAGTCTTTAATCTCATAACCATTTGACGGCCCCCAGTTTATTCCGTCTACCTCCATGAAGTCCCGGAAGCGGTAACGGTTAACAGTGATTTAGTATCACTGGACATTATGACAGAGAGGCCGATAGTGGAAGTTGATGAGGGAATCGCGCCCTCTGGGGCATTAGTAGTGAATTGTTTTCCTTCAGTTGGATTTGTAAGCAGTATAGTAGCACATTATTTAATTGAAAAACTAGAATTAAGATTAGTTGGAGGTGTGAATCATCCAAAACTACCGCCTATGTGCTTAGTTCAAGAAGGGAAGCCGTTACCTCCACTAAGATTCTATGCTGGAGAGCCAATTTGTAATTTAGAAAGGTGTGATAAAGTAATTTTA
>QQRX01000042.1 GCA_003602595.1 Candidatus Poseidoniales archaeon
GACAATATTTGATAATTATGTTTGGTGGACCCGACCGGATTTGAACCGATGGCCACTCGGTTATGAGCCGAGCGCTCTAACCAACTGAGCTACGGGTCCTGAGTGGTCGCCCAATACCAAATGAAATGAACTTTATCTTTTTTCAATAAGATTTCAAATGCTACATCAGGTGTTATCAACAACACCAATATTTATGCATATAGTAATGCCCGAGGTAACATAGAAGGTGCACGGATGAGTGAAGGAGAAGGAGCATTGAATAGAAAAAATATAGCGATTGGTTGTGTAGTAATAGGATTATTACTTCCTGTCTTAAATTTAACAGTGGTATCAGGAATTGTCTCAGATGGCGTTGCCGAAGGGGTACAAGATATACTAGCGGAAGATAGAGATGAATTAAGTGACTGGGAAGATCCAGATTGGCTTGTTTCTACAAGCGAAAGAACTTACTTTGCTAATAGCATAACTAATCTTGATAGTTTAGAAGATGGTACTGATACAATGCCCATTCTAGAGAAGATGGGGCCATTTGTTTATAATGTCACTACAACGAGAGATATCATAGATTTTAATGCGGAAAATGGCACTATTACGTATTCAGAATATGATGTTTTTGACTGGTGCTCAACTTGTACATGGACAGATGAAGATGGTGTTGAGCATGCTTCAATGGATGGAAATACTGAAATTTCACAAATAAATATACTTTGGAATACACAAAAAATCGCAGGAGTGGGGACAGGAATTGAATATGGAGAAATTTTTGCTAAAGCAGGATTTGGAAATAGTATGATTCAAAATGATTTAGTTAATAGAGCACCGAGTATTTGGGCGTCTGAGGAAATTGCATCTCAAGTACAAGCTTTGGGCAGTGCTGAGGCACTATTGAGTGGAGCATATACATCATGGAATGATACTTATGCATTAGGAACTATGACTCCGAGTTTTTCATCTTCGGCTGCAACGATAATGGAAGGTGCTTTTGACCCATCAACTGTTACAATTATCAACCCAACCACAGGAGAGTCGACATCGACTTGTATCGCGCTAACATGTGATATTGGTCCTATGCTTGTAGCCGGAATGGGCCAGCCAAGCGAAACAATAACACCATTAAGATCTGCATTATATGGCTATTCTGATGTAGAAGAACCAGAAAGAACTCATATAGATTGGGCAGTATATTCACTTGCGGGCAACATGTTTGTCAGCATGGGAGGTGGCGTAGAAGATTTGAGAAATGCTACTGATTTGAATGATAGATTAGTTGAAGTATGTGGATCTAGTTGTGACTTCTCAATGTTAGATCCTTCAGTTTTAGATTATACATTATTTGGTGTAGATGAAAGTGGTTTGGCGGCCGGCCTCATTGCTGTAGAAGACTTTGGAGGCATTCCTTTGCACGGTTTGGCGTTATTCTTACTTGGTGCACAATCAGATGCCTATGGTACTATGGAATCATATGGAATGGGATTAACTCAAGTATTAGCTTTAGCAGATTATGCGGGATCTTGGAGTGGACTATTAGGTTCTAAAGAATTTGAGATGGCATTAGTAGGCGGCTCGGGGCTAATGGATTCATCAGATTGGTGGCAAACTGCTTTCGGAGGAGAAGAACCAATAAATGGAGGATATTTATCGATTGGCCTAAACAGAGGATCATTTGAAGGATTGGTAGACATAGGAGCTGATAAAGCAAGTGAGATACTTTATGGAGATGAATATGGGCTAGTAGGTTCTTATTCTACTGCATTTGTCTATGGAGAATTGAGTGGACTTAGTTTACCAACAGCCCCAAATGGTCACGGGCAAGTTGAATGGACAGATGCATATGTTGCTGGATTGTATGATATATCTGAAGGTGATGCGGCTGCTTTGAAGAGCTGGATTCTAGATTTTATGTTCCCACAAGTAGTTCCTGCTCTCTTAAGTTTTCAATATGGTGCAAGTGCATATACAACACAACCGATGAATAATTGGCTATATGGATGGAGCGATAGTGTACTTGAAGGACTATACAGCCCTGAAGAAAGTTGGGTAAAACTTGAAACCAATGCTACATACTATGGATCTAGTTCAATGGATCAAGACTCAGATGGTTTACCAGATTACTTAGAAATGCAATGTGGCTCAAGTCCTACAGATCAGAATTCAATAGAAACAGATTGGAGTGATCCAAATTGCGAACCAATGTTTGACGGATTGAGTACTGGAGATTTTACCGTCTATATGATGAGTACTGGAACAGGAGCGAATAATGCCGACAATATGGAACATGGAATACAAAGAGGATACATTAACTCAGATGGAGATGGATTATGCGACTTCAAATTGGACTCAGATGGTGTGGCTACATATGATGTACCTTGTGAAGCCAATGAAGTCTATGGTATGACCGAATACTTGCCATGGAGGGCTCCGCACAAGGAATTATCAACACTTAGTTTATTGACTGATAACGTTGGAAATTCGAACACCGTTTGGGCAGGAACGATTGGAGGAATAGCAGATGCCGATGATCCATTTAGTGTAAATCTTGCAGGTTATTCTGTGGCTGAGACTGTAGTAGGAGAGGAGGTTACTTACAAGGAAATACCAATGATAGAACATAAGATTTCCCTAGATCCTGCAGAAAATCAGATTCAAGGAAAGTTAATTGGAAGTGGGACTTATGTAGATGCAATGCCGGGTGCCTTACCAGTATACTTCGGCTCAGAAGTTGATATTAAAGTGGAACCTGTCACAAATGTGGCAATGTATGGAAAAGGGATATCGACATTCTACTTTGACTATAGAGGACCAGGTAGTTTGAATCCCGACTTTGGGGCGGAAACGACAAAGTCAGTTTTTGAGATACACACTTTTAGTGAAATTTCGGATGATGACGCGCGGGTATTCAAGGGTAAAGTTCTCGACCATATGGGTCCATTTTTCTGGACTGATTTCGGAGGGTCTGGAGATACAGAGTTAGAGCCTGTTAGAGTAATATCATATGTTTCTGCTGCCATGTACGTAGGTGGCTTAGCATTAATAGCAGTAGGTGCTAATAATCTAAGGAAAATGGAAGATGTTGTTGCCTCCAAGGAAGAAGAATAATATTGAATAGTCGACGAATGTTGACTCGCATGTGAGATATAGGCTGCGCCATATAGATCAGATGAAAGCTATTGCAGTATTATGCATGGTTGAAGTTCATACTGCCGCTATNATACCTCCTGAAGGAGTTACAGTTGGACATCCTGCAGCATTTTTTGCAGCGGCATTTGGAGGCATGGCTGCCCCTATGTTCATTACAATATCCGGATGGGGAATATACAAAAGTGGCATAGAAAAATCAAAAATTATTAATCAAGAAATGAAAAAATGGTTTCGATGGATATTTACGAGAGTTTTTGTACTCTCGTTGTGTCAAATGATAATTAACTTATTATTAAACATAGAAAGAGGAGGTAGATTTTATTGGCAAACTCCGGGTGTTTTGACATTATTAGCGATTGCATCTTTAATTACTCCTTTTTTAGTTAAAATGAACACAAGGACAAGATTGGCCTTATTCTTACTACTCATGGCATCGCCTACTTTACTTGGAGACTATACTGGTTTAGATTGGTCTTGGGAGCAAAGAGTTGGCTCTAATGGCTATTTAGAATGGATAGAGAGGCTTATTTGGAATGGAACTTATCCTGCTATTCCTTGGTTAAGTTATGTATTTCTTGGAACGCTTATTTATGATTTTAAAGATGAAGTTAGAATCAGAGATAATATGATTATCGCAGGATTAATAATCACAATAATATCAATTTTTATAGCAATAATGGGTAATAAAAATTGGGCCCTGACTTCTGGTGATGCTTTACTGACTTTTTTTCCTGCTAACTCATTATTCATTGTTGTCTCATCTACCATGGTAATTTTGTTAATGAAGATATTAGAGGGAGAAGAGATGTCTGGAGGAAAATCCAGATATGAAGAAAAATTAAGATTCTTGGAGGCTACTGGAAAGTTGACATTAACAATATATGTGGTACATTTTGCTATCCTTGGTTTAGCTGCGATAATGATGGAAAATAGACCTAGATTGGGTTTTTTAGAATCATTTATTTTGACTATAGGACATACCATCATATGGATACCAATATC
>QQRX01000043.1 GCA_003602595.1 Candidatus Poseidoniales archaeon
CAATTGTTCAAATAACCCTTCTACTACAGAGGCTCATGGGCTTATTGGATGGTTCTGGTTTTTCGTTACCGGTTGTTACAGATGTAGACGTAGTAGAAGTAAAAATTGATGTTACAGAATCGGCACAGATAGCCATGGAGAAATCGATGAAAGGTGATGAAAAAACACATGTATTGATTATCAGTGCTGAAGCAGGAGGATGTTCAGGATATTTGTATGATATGAAAATAACAGAAAATCCTGATGATGATAATTTCCAAAAAATAAAAGTTGGAGATATTAGCATATTAATACATAATAAAGATAGTTCTTTATTAAATGGAATTAAATTAGATTACAAGGATACCTTGATGGGAGGAGGATTTCAAATTGAAAATCCTAGTGCTGATCGTGAATGTGGTTGTGGGCAATCATTTGGCTAAGGTGTTAATATTATTGATATAAGTAATACTTCAAGTTTTTTTTATGAAAATAAGTCTAGTTTCACCATCGTCCAAGGGAAAGATGCGATAAAACATCTTGAGAGAATACTTACCACAAAAATCTCTGATAATGATACCAAAACCATACATGAATCTCTAATTTGTAATTCTAATGGTAGAATTATTGATTATCTTTCTATTTATATCATGCTTGATAAAATATTAATCATAAATAGTTATAATAAAGGTGATGATGTAAGAAGAATATTATCTAAAGGAATACCTTGGGATGAAGAAGTTGAAATTCTTAATGGAGATAACAGTATAAGAAAAATAACAATATTAGGTAATGAATTAAATGAGATTCTTTCTAATCCTGATTTTTCAATAGAGGATTTAGATTATTTCAATTGGATAGAAGACGGAGATAATATTATTTCTGTAGATAAAAGATACGAATTAATGATATTCGAAATATTATTGCCAAAAGTAAATTTGAATGATGTTAAGGAAAAATTACAAAAAATATCTTTTGTTGAGATTGATGATAAAGAATGGGATAAAAATAGAATTGATGTTGGAATAATCGGTTATGAAGAAATAAAAAATAGAATACCATTTAATGTAGGGATGGAAGAACTAGTAAAAATGGACAAAGGGTGTTATCCTGGTCAAGAAATTCATGCTCGACTGGAAAGTCGTGGGAAACAAAAAAAGGCATTAGTTACGTTACAAAGTGAAGAATATATCAGTCAAGGAGAATTCAAAATTAAGGGAGGAGGTAAAATTATCATTACAACAGCGAGTAATGGTGGAGAAAAAGGTTCCACATATTTTGGAATAATACCTATTAAATATATCAAAGATTCTAAAATAATTTTAATAAATGGAATAGAGCTAAAAATAAATAAAATAATTAATTTTCGACTTCTAAATGTTCACCACTAGCTAGCCACTCAGAAAGCGGCATTACTGGAGATAGGTGTAAAGAACCTTTATCTCTCGTAAACAAATATAATGTAGGCTTAAAAATATTAATCATTTGTTCTTGGAATGAATTTCTTACAGATGTTCCTCTTAACCTAAAGAAAATCAATTCAACTGTGATGCCAATTATAGTTGCAGTGTAAAGAACCAAAAGAACACTTAATGAAAATGCAACTGGATCTGCTAAAGATTGATCAGTTCTTATTTGTCCACCGTACATCAACTGTCTGGATAATAAAAATACTAATCCTACACCAACCCACGGCCCTAAGGCATTTTCAACGAAAGTATCCATTGGAATTAAACGTCTATTAGTAGGATCTGCAAATACCAGTGAGCTAGCAGTAGCTGCCCTAATAACTGAAATGAATGATACTAAGAAAATATAAACAATAGCGCTAACTAACATAATATTTTTTGCACTAATAGGCATATAGGAGATAATTAAATAAGTAAATAATCCTAAAAATACCGTTATAGGCATTCTATGTATTGATGCTAGGACTCTGTCTAATTCTTTAGCACCATCATCCAATCTAGGAATTCCGATAATCTCCCAACGAGTTAATTTTTGAACTATTTTAGCAACCATCGATAACAATGATTTTTTAATCAATAACCACTCTATTAATCTAAGAACAGGCATCATTGGTAATGTTATTATAGCAGCGAATAAACCTACTAATGGCCAAACAATTAGACTAGGAAAAAGTAAGAAGTGGGTTAACCTTAGAGGATGTAATAAATCTGACTCTATGCGAGCTTGTCGATCAGAATTTAAATGAACTTTACGAGCTTCAGCATCTAGTTGAGAGCGATATTTCCGGATTGGTATTCCAGCATCCAATACTCTTCTTACTTTTTCCCTGTAGTCTTCTTGCTCTGGTTCCATACCTACCCACCATCGCCATGCGAATGATACAGGTAGAGCAAGAATTACTGGCCCTAATAGTATTAAAACAGCAGTAAAGAGTGACTCTAGTGATTCCGCCATATACCTTCTGAAGAAGACGTAGTCAATAATAAAGCGGTTAAAATATCCATTAATTGGGCTCATATAGACAAACTTCATTGAATAGACATCATGAGAATGTAATATGCCTAGGATACTAATAAGCGATGGAATGTCAGATGAAGCAATTAGAAAACTTAGAGAATTAGAATATGAAGTAATAGAGAAGCATTACTCGCAAGACGAATTATTATCAGGTGTCTTGAATAACTATGATGCGATAATTGTGAGAAGTGCTACAAAACTGAATGAAGAAATTCTATCAACGGTAAAAGAAGGTAGGGGTATAAGATTCATTGGAAGAGCAGGAGTTGGAGTAGATAATATAAGTATCGAAGAAGCAACAAAAAAGAAAATAGTCGTCTGTAACACCCCACAGTCATCTACACAGAGTGTTGTTGAATTAACAATAGGTCATCTGATTTCTTCTACCAGGCATATCGCTACAGGAGATAGAAAATTAAGAAAAAATATTTGGGCCAAGAAAGAATTGCGGGGGACAGAATTGTCAGGTAAAAATTTAGGCTTAGTTGGTTATGGTAGGATTGCCCAAGGAGTTAGTAAAGTTGCATCAGCACTTGGGATGAATATTCATTGTTATGATCCTTATATCAACCAAAGTATTGCAAATAATAATAATTGTACCATTCATAACAATGTTAATGACCTATTTAGGAATTGTACACACATTTCCATTCATTGTAACCTAAATAAGAATACATATCATTTGGTTAATGAAGAAAGAATCAATATGATGCCTGAATATGGCTTTGATGGTATCAAATGCGGGAGGCATATTGTTAATTGTGCCAGAGGAGGAATAATAGATGAAGAAGCAGCATTTATTGCTCTGAGCAATGGTGATTTAACGACATTAGCCCTTGATGTTTACGAGAGTGAGCCACTGTATGATAGTAAATTAATAGAATTAGAAAGCTTTCATGGTAGCCCCCATATAGGGGCATCAACTATAGAAGCGCAAAATAGAATAGGGGAAGAAATAGTAACTTTGTTGGATGATTTCTTTAGTGATAAGAGGCCA
>QQRX01000044.1 GCA_003602595.1 Candidatus Poseidoniales archaeon
GGTTCATCAGGCATTGATAATAAAGGATTCATCATAGGAGTTTCTGTATCTCCTGCAGCTCCACCATCTGCTGGGAATACAGTAATATTCATAGTATAATCAGGATTATTGGCTAATGTAGAAGAACAGTAATAACAAGAGACACCCAAAGATATTACTTCTCCCATCAAATCCCAATTTGTATCACAAGCCCCATATGTATATGAGGCATCACAACCAGGATCAGCCGAGGTTGAAAATGTAATAGAATCTGGATTTGAATTTTGTGAATTATAACCGTACATTGCACCTGAGGACCAACTCGCAGTTACCTCGCCTAGATATCCAATCGAACCCATGAAAGAGAAAGATGAACCATTATACCAAGATAGTTCCATAGTAACTCCATAACCAGGTTTCATGTCTATTTTATAGACATCAGTACCGTCTTCGGTGTTATATGCATATCCTGAAGCATTAATTTGACCAGTATAAGAATTTGTTTCTGGACCATCAATCCAATCAAAATCTTCAGTCAAATTTATTTGATCCGCGGGACTTACTCCGGAGTCATATCCTCTGCAAGCGTCAGCTCCAAGACAAGGGCTTGGAGGGGCATATACAGAATCGCGATTTTCTTGAAGTTCTGCTGGATCAATTTGAGCACTCAGCAGAGGCAGAAAAGCTGCGGCAATCATTAGTAGGGCTAGGCTTAACGAACGGGTGGTTTGTTTGTTCATGGGCGTCACTAGCATACATGAGACCTTGTATTTGCTATAAAGTTACTCATAGATGCTCATTTTTTGTTAGATTCCGTTATACTACTAAATATAAACTTTTAATTCATTAATCCGGAAGGTTTATCTGAAAAAAGGTAATATTTATAATAATATTTACATTAATACGGTAATTCAATTCAAACACATGTTGTCTAAAAATAGATAAAAAAAATAAATGAAGTGTAAAAAATACACTAAATTATGACAATAGTTTTTCTAACACTATAATATTACAAAATTGTTATATCAATCGAGGTGAAAATACATTGGCTAGAATATTATTCTTCAGGAACCCATTCTTCATTTACGGAATCCCATAGCCATCCAGGGTATTCATCAAATTTTTCCAAAGGCGCAATGTCTTCACTCTGATTATTGATATTCTCCTCTTCTTGACTTTTGATTAAGTTTTCATTTACTTCGTTAGTTTTGTGTAATCCAAAATCAATATTGAAATCATCATATTTATCTAAATCTTCTTTTATTTCATCTCTCTTATTTGTTTTTCTGGATAAAACAAATGAAACTATTGCAATTATTGTAATAATAACAGCTAAAATAGGCATTATAATATTAGAATTTAGTTTGATTTTATCTAAAAGAGTTAGTGGATATTTATTATCTCCTAAACCATCTCCATTCAAATCTTCCCATTCACTAACGTCTTTAGGAAATAAATCATTAATGTCGATGATGCCGTCATTATCATCATCAGGATCAATTAAGTCACAAGTCATATCTGAATCTGTGTCAATTGGTATTGAAGAAGCATCCAATGGGTCAGATAAACAGATTAATTCTGCAGAATCAGGCCACATATCTCCATCAGCATCAGTATCTGCATTATCTCCAATTCCATCTCTATCTATATCTGACGATTCAGAAGGATTAAAGGGGAATTCATCGGTTATATCCGGAACTGAGTCATCATCATCATCTAGATCCATTTCGTCGCATATGTTATCTGAATCATAATCGAGCGGAATTGAATTACCGTCTAATGGATCTGAGCCACAAATTGGTTCATCTATGTCACTCCAACCATCACCATCGTCATCAGTATCTTGTCTATCCCCAATACCATCCGAGTCTAAATCAGACCATTCTAACTCATCATACGGGAATACATCTGATTCATCTAATACACCATCACCATCATCATCAGTATCCATTTTGTCACAAGATAAGTCTCCATCAAAATCGGCCGGCCTAGATGCAAATGAAAATGGATTCGAATCACAGAAAATTTCTATATCATCCAACCAACCGTCGCCATCATCATCTGAATCAGAATTATCACCTACTCCATCAGAATCGAAATCTTCCCATTCAGTGACATCTAGTGGGAACACATCAACATCATCTGGATATCCGTCGCCATCATCATCTAAGTCTGCATTATCCCCTATTCCATCCCCGTCTGTATCCAATTGCTCTGTAGAATCGAGCGGAGAAGCATCAACATCATTGGAAACTCCATCTCCATCTATATCATCATCTAATTCGTCACATTCTCCATCATCATCAGTATCTAAAGGGATTGATGATGACAAGAGAGGATTAGAAAGGCAAGTTATCTCTAGTTCATCATCATAACTATCTCCATCATCATCGGTATCGGCATTATTTCCTATTCCATCATAATCAGTGTCTAGCCATTCTTCATAATCAAGAGGGAAGGCATCAGTACTGTCTGGCTGACCGTCTCCATCGTCATCGTCGTCACCAACATTACAATGGCCATCATTGTCAGTATCAAGTGGAATACTAGTGTAATCATTTGGATCGGTATTACAATCTAATTCATCAGTGTCAGACCAGCCATCACCATCATCATCATCATCTGAATTATCTCCTATTCCATCATTGTCTATATCAGAATTTTCAGATGGATCGGTAGGAAAACTATCGTTACTATCATCAACTCCGTCGCCATCATCGTCATTATCCAATGCGTCACATATACCATCTGCATCTGTATCTAAGGGAGTGCTAAGAGAATCATAAGCATCAGAACCGCAAGAATTCTCAACATCATCATAATAACCATCCTCATCTGCGTCGAGAGTAAAAATTGATATTGTGAAATTATACTCTCCAGAACCGGAGTAGCCCCATATTTCAATAATTACATTTGAATCACCAACATAAGAGCCAGTATTATTTGTAGATACAACTAAAGGTTGTTGTTGTGATAGAGAATAGTTTATTTGACTATTAGATGAGTCATAAAGATATATTCCTAACCAACCTTGAGAATATGACAAACTAGTTGTTATTCCATGATCAACAGGGATAAAAACAGAATAAAAGTCATATTCATCAGTTGAATCATCTATATATCCTGGCCAGTAGGAAATTCCAGAACTAGCATTTATTGAGGTTGCATTTGAAAAACCATTTCCTGCATCTCCTCCGCTATAAGCATCATCCTGATTGAAAACTGGTAAAGATGTTTGATTTACTAGTGATATGTTGACAGAATAATTTCCCTCTCCTGTTCCGGCCTGAACTACGACAAATACTATTGAATCGCTTACATTTATCCCTCCACTTTCAACGAACTCAGGATTGCTGTAGAAACTAGAGTCAATTAGGGACTCATTTTCGTCGAACAAACCTAAATCATAATCATCACCAGAATTATTCCAAAACATAGTTGCTTCGATTGCAAATAGAGGAGGAACATAAACTGCATAAATATCGTTTATATCTCCAGAATCGGAAATCCATCCATAATAGGTATCATTCCCTGTTAAATTATATGCGGAAGAAAAATCACCACTGACATCCCCCCCTGAATTGGCATCATTTTGATTAAAAACTTGAGAATTGGATATATTTTCGAAATTTACCAATAACGTATAATTTTCAGCGCCACTCCAAGCTCTTACTAGTAGAGTGACTGTAGTTCCTCCTATTGAAGCACTTCCACTAGAAACATTTTCAGGATTATTGTCATATGAATAATCTAGATAAGTACTATTCGAGTCAAAGAGATGTAAGTCTAAATCTATAAGAGAAGAAGTATTATTCCAACTTAAACTAGCAGATATTGAATAATTATTTGGAATACTAAAACCATACCAATCATATTCGTCTACATTATTATCTACATATCCATAATATGTTGCGTTATATGAATTCAATACAGTAGGACTGGTTTGTGAATCAGAAGCATCCCCTCCAGTATTTGCATCATTTTGAGCTCCCGTATAAACTGAAAATATAGAAATGATCATTGTATAATCCCCAGATCCAGAATAGGCTGCAACTCTCAAAAATACTGTAGTTCCTCCAACACTAGTGCCGTTTGAAGATACAGATTCATTACTTGACCATGAATAACTAGAGTCAATAGTACTTTGAGTTGAAGAATACAGATATAAATCAAAATCGTTATTCGTAGTATCGAAATTGACCGCAACATGAATTCCTGTGTCATTCGACATATTTATTGAGTAGTAATCATTAGTATCGTTGGTAGTGCTTAGATTTCCATAATATGTTGAACTGTAGGAGCTGAGACTGGTAGCAGTTGAAAATGAATTACCAGCATCCCCTCCACTTCCAGCGTCATTGCCTTGAACTACTCCTGTGATTAAACTAAATAGGAGTAAAATAGTAATTATCCCCACTTTTGCTCTGTTTGCCATCATAACCTCTAGTAAGGTCCTTACTTTCAACTTTGGCAAGATTAAGAGTCAGTAAATACAAATTAATAATGAAAGTATTTTCAAGTAATCAATAATCATAGAATCCTTTGCCTGATTTTCGCCCTAGATGACCATTACTAACCATTTCTACTAGTAACTCGGCGGGTTTGTATTTATCGTTATCAAATCCATCATGTAAAACACCCAAAATATGTAACAAGGTATCTAATCCTATTAAATCTGCTAAAGCAAGAGGGCCAATAGGGTGATTCATACCTAATTTCATTATTCCATCTATCGCCTCTGGTTCTGCCACTCCCTCTTCCAAAGCCAATATAGCCTCATTTAACATCGGACAAAGTATTCTATTACTAACAAAACCAGGAGAATCATTACAAGATAGGGCAACTTTACCCATCTTTGTNGCGGCACTAACTACCAAATTATTTACTTCTGGAGAAGTCTTAGAACCATTAATTATTTCAACTAATCTCATCAAAGGTACAGGATTCATAAAATGCATCCCTATTACTAATTCCGGTCTTTTGGTGGAATTTGCAATTTTATCTATACTAATACTAGATGTATTTGAGGCTAATATCGTGCTTGGTTTGCAAATATCATCGAGTTTAGAAAATATTGAATTCTTTAATTCCAAAATTTCAGGAACCGCTTCAATTACAAGATCGGCATCTGAAACTTCTATCATGGATGTACTATAATTTATTCTAGACAGGGCAATTGAAGACTCTGTCTGACTTAATCTATCTTTACTAACTAATTTTTCCAAAGATTTCTGAATATTAGCCATTGCCATGTCAAGATACTCCTGTTTAATGTCTATCATAGATACTTTAAATCCGGCACAAGCTGCAACCTGCGCGATTCCATTACCCATTTGTCCAGCACCTATGACGCCGATGTGTTGTATCTCCATGATTGTACGAAGAAAGGTAGGGAAATTAGTCTTCGCATTAAATAATTGAATTATTAGTGTTTTTTCTACGTATGACTAAGAAATTAGTCAACAAGACCAATAATAAAAATGAGAATAAAGAAATACCCCAAAAAAATATTGGCCCTTGATCTTTGATATCTTCTAAGGCCCATTCTCCCCAATCTTGTTTTTCGACATTAATAGAATAATCTGCTCTGTTTCCAGCATCATCAATGGTGTAACCAATAATTTCATACTTGCCAGATTGTTGAGGAATAGATATATCGATAGAAAAATTACCGTTTTTTGAGCAAATAAAATCATGGTTTTCTAAATCGCTACTTATCGAAACTGGAAGACCAGTTTCACAAATTCCTTCTATAGTTTTCAAAGTATTCAAAGGTGAATTTCTAAAATTATACTCAGAAAAGTTAAAAATAGGCGCAATAGAATCTTTAATCAATGAAATAGAATAATTATCAATTTCATCAAGTGATAGTATTTCAATTACAAATTCATTATTGCCTTCTATTAGATCAATATTCAAAACTATAACTTCATCACCTTCAGAAATAATATTTACTTTTTCAGAGCCGATACGATACCAACGTATTTCTTGAGTAGATTCTCTTTGGAGAATTACTTGTAATGAATCTGAAGAAACTAGGCCTTCATTAGTAAATGCCGATACTTGAGTATCATAAATTGTAGGATCTAAAAACATTAATTTACAATCTTTGAAAGAATTATAGTTTTCATGCCATGATGTCTGGTCTACTGCTTCAAAGCATATTGAGTATAATCCTGTGTTGTTTAATTCATAATTTAAATAACCTCCATAAGATGTGTTTTTAGATAATATCGAATTTCCATTTATAGTATAATTTATTGTAACATTCTCGGTAGTTATCCATGTTAGATTTTGTATATGACTATTTAAAGAAAAATCTTCTGATGGACTAGAATACCATGAAATAACAGGCAAAGTGGTATCAAAGGATATTTCCCAAATTTCTGTTCTAGAATTATTTGACCAATCAGATACCTCAAAAGTCATTTCATAATCTCCATTGGCTAGATTTTCCAAATTTATTTCTAATATTGTACTAAAATAATCTTCATATTCAGAAATTCCATTAATTGGGAAACCAGTGGATGCATTAAAAATCTGAGGATGTATTGTATTTTCATCGCATTGTTCAAAATTTTCGTTCGAATTGATGCCTGTTAATCTTAAACACCATTCTTTAGAATCAGAAGGTATATTGAGCCAAAATTGAACATTGGTAATATTTGTTGGGCCTAATAAATTTGATAAATCATAATCAAATCCACTTTGATCGATGACTTGGATTATTTCAAATTCTGGAGAATAGTTATCAAAAATTACTTGAAATGAGCGTTCTTTATAGTTTCCAGAAAAATCTGTAGATTTGATAGAAAAGATATTTTGTTCATCCAAATAATAGAATGGAATATATTCGCCCTGAACTACATATTGTCCGGATTGAGAGTTAGTGAGGTTTAGGGCATACTGAGCGGTACCGTTGTGATCTAAAGGTATATTTTCACCATCTATACTCAAAATTGAGTTTGGCTCGGTAAAAATATCTATTACGAGATTCTGTTGATTGGTTATCGATGGAATGCCAGTAATGAATAGATTTGGAGATGTGATATCGTATAAAACTGATAAAAATGCATTATCACTATTTCCATAAGTATCAGACAAAATTACTTCGTAATCGTGCCATTGTTCTATTTCAGGTATGGTTGAGTTTATCCAAGCCTCTCTGAATAAAACAGAAGAAAAATTAGAATAATTCTGATTATTCCAAGAATCAGTGAAATCAAAAATACTACCATTTGAACTTAAACCATAAGCTGTGTTAGCTTGTAATAATCCAGAATTATTGCTGAGGTTGAGGCATTCTAAATTCTCTAAATAAAAACCATCTCCGATATCAATTGCATGCAACTGTACATCAATTAATTCATTTGTATATGTCATATTGGAAGGAGTTAAAAAAGAGACAATTGGAGGAGAATCGATTAATTCAAAGGAATATGGTAATCTAAAATTTATTTCTCCTTCTAGAAGTATATCAATGAAGCCTGTCCAATTTCCTTTCCCATTAGGCATATCAAAATCCACATCAATCTGTAAAACACTATTAGGTATTTGCCCTCCTAATTCTGTAGCTCCTTCTGGCCATAATTGGGAAATAAATTCATTAGACAATAAAGAATTATTCAATATTCTTAATTGATTTCCACCAATTATTTCACCTTTGAGCCAAAATTGTACAGAATCGCCTGGAACAGACCAACCTAACACGGCAATAGAATAATTTCCTTCTTCTGGATCAGTTATAGAAATAGATTCAGAAGAAGAGCTGCTCCAAGATCTTGCAATCTCTTCATTTGAGCTAAAGTTACCGTCATTGTTGGAATCTCTAAATAGATATAAATCTAGATCTGAATCCCCATAAGCGTTCATATTGATAGAAATTTCAGAAGCATTACTTATTGAAAAATTATGCCACCATGATGCATCCATCTTATTTGATCCATCATGATAAGCGGTTTCATTATCAAAATTTATCTCTTTATTCCACCCATAAGCTTCCACTGAGTCTACTGGAAGAGGTATAGTTGATAACAAGTAAAGAGAATCATTACCGCTACCTTCTGACCAATCAGTAACTGTTTTTTTGAGTCCCGAATTATTTGGAACAATATAACCTACTGAAATATTTAGAGGATTATCATTAGTCTCAACTCCATGTAATGCAGTATGAAGGACCATTTGGTGCACTCCTTCGGACACAGGAACGGCGAATACTTCTTGAGAAGTACCGGTGAATGTACCCCAATTATGTTGACCGCCCCCTACATGATTATTTGTTGAGCGAGATTCAATGTAAAATGTAGAATCTCCATAAGCATCTGTTGATTCATAATGATATCCGTGTTGCATTTCTGAGAGCCAAAGAATATCAATATCAGTGTATGGGTTATCATCCCAATTAACATCTAGAATAGCCATACCTCCTGTATCTAATTCAGATGGCCAATCAATCGTCAGAAACCTCCAGTCGCCACTTTCGGCACGCCAATTCCATCTTGTAGCGCCGCTAATCCATGATTCAGAATATAATGTTTGATTCGAAACATTACCATCAAGTTCGTTAGCATGGAGTGAAAATGGACCTTCCCAAGGAACATTGGTGACTATTGGAAAACTCCAGTTATATTCTGATATGGTAAAATTTCCCGTTAAGTCTTTAGAAAGTGTCTCTATAAATAGGCCATGCTGATATAGACCAGGATTAGCAGTTTCCGGAACAGAAATATTCAAAATAACAGATTCATTCTTTCCTCCAGAGATTAAAGATTCATTTTGAATGTCTATCCAATCATCTTCGACCTTACCAAATGCAGTCCAATCGATTTCTATTCTGACAGGGTCTTCATCTGAAAATTCATCGACATGTCTCCAAACCCCCAAAATTAACCCATCTCTTGCATCTTCAAATGGCAAACCAACTCTAACTTCTGCTTGGGGGCCGTTTGACCACCAATAAGTCACCTCCTCCATCTCAGTAGGTTCTGTCCATTCTCCTGAATCAACCATTCCATCATTATCTGAATCATTATGGAATATGCCATCAGAATCATAGTCTGTCCATCTATAAATCTGTAAAAATACTCGTTCATGAGTTGTTCTTTCCATGTCAGGATCAAAGGCGGCATAATCGATAGTAGCTCTAGCACGAAGTTGGGTTGTATTTTCATGCAATTGTATAGTAGAATTATTTGTAAGATGTAAAGGGATTAATAAATCTGGTTCATCAGATTGGTGTCCGTTCCAAGTATCATTATCACCCTCTTCACTGCCGTTACCTACACTGTTCCATACCACTACATTGTGTTCTAATGGTGCAAATTTAGTTGGAGTATATTTTAGCAATATGTCAGATTGTCCTGAGTTTGTGAAATTTATGTCTACATTTTGATATTCCCCCCTTTTTAATAAGTTAATATTGGCATCTCTGTGTTGTCCTTGGAAAGTACCACTATTCCATTGTGCAGGACTGGCCCACCAAGAACCATTTTGGCCGTCTAAAGTAGCAACTGCTCTTGAGGCATTGAACCATCCGCCTCCTTGGATAAATGGTTCATAACCTCTATCATCCGATGTTGAAAGTACAAAATCCCTCAATTCTTGGGACTTTGGATAATTTTGATTATTTTCCAGCCAAGCCTCACTTACTAGGGCAAGTAATCCCGCTGCTATGGGAGTTGCTAAACTAGTTCCACCCCATGTAGTCCAAGCAGAATTTGCATTATCGTACGAATTTAATGGCATATCTCCGGTCGCCGACCATCCTACTGAAACGATGTCTGGATCCATACGACCTACAACGTTTGGCCCTCTATTTGACCAAGGTGCATTTTGACCATATGAATCGCTAGAGCGGCTACTGAATGCACCAACTGAGAAAATTCCATGAGCAGCGCCTGGAACTTTGGTAGTCCCAAAACCATGACCCCCATTTCCTATGGCAACTGCATAAGAAGTATTTTGATTATAAATTCTAGTTAGCCAATCCAAGTACAAAGAATAGCCATCTGAGCCAGAATCATCGACAGAAGAATAGCCAAATGAAAAAGAACCAATATTCGGTTGATCTGGCGTCTCTGGATTGCCATCATATCCTTCAGCTATAAATCTCCAGCCATCTAATGCGTGACCTCCAGAATAATGATTACCAATTGAAGAGATAGTGGCATTGGGTGCCATACCTTTTATTGCACCATCTGATACAATGCCTTGCGCAGCTATAGCACTTGCACATAATGTACCATGATTTCCAGATTCAAGCATAAAAAGTGTTAGATTACCTGAACCAGGTATTCTGTTAGAATATCCGTGCCTTGCTGCATAAGTTTCTGCATATGGAGCTCCATTTTGACCATCTGCAACCCAATAAACCAAACCGGCAGAAATATCCCACAATCCATCACCATCAATATCTTTACCTGATGTTTCTTCACCAGGCCTCATAGGAGTTTCATTTCCGAACCAACCATCTCTGTCAATATCAGGATAGACAGTTTCGTAAAGTCCTAGTGTAATATCATCAACAACCAAAATAGGGACTTCTCCTCCAACTTTGTTTCTTAATGTTGGATCTGGATGCTCACCGAGATGATAAATTCCAGATAGCGATGCATTGATTCCAGTAATATTATAGCCGGTTACATCCAATAAACCATCACTATTATTATCAAAATCGACAAAAGAGGTGTTTGCGTACCATGTATTTGTTTGTGGATAAGAATTACCATCAACTAACCAATAATACATGCTATTATGATCAAACATCAAAGGCCATCCTGAATAATTAGAATCTTCATACTCAACCCTGGCTTGTGTACCATTCAAATCTGGATGACCAAAGTCGATACCTGTATCGGCTACCGCTACAACCATGCCGTCGCCAGTATATCCTCTATCCCAAGCGTCATTAGCACCGTGAATCAAACCTGATCTTACTGATTCCGGACTGAATTCAATAGGTTTTTCGAATGGATTGATGTCATATGGTTCAGGACTTCGTTCAGCATCGATTAGTGCTACAATTCCCTCAATGGAAAATAACTTATGAAATAAACTAGAATTTATCCAAAAGGTTCTATGATTTATTTTTCCATCTTCTGGTTCATTGAACACTAATTTTTCACCTTCTGAGGCTGGTTTTTGTTTTTCAAAAATATTATTTTTTTGTTGCCAATCATTTAAATTCTTTATTGACCAAGTTATTGCGGTTACACGTACTTCATTGTTACCAGAGTTTATTCGATCATAAATACTAGAATCTATCCAAGGATTAGTTTCTGGTATCAAATTTTGTACGACATTATTGGTTGGAACATTAAGAGTAATTTGATTGCCTTCATCATCCATTAATGGAGAAAAAGAAGATAGTGGGCAACAAACAATTAACCCAACCATAAAGAGAGCGTTCAGTGCCTTCACGGCACT
>QQRX01000045.1 GCA_003602595.1 Candidatus Poseidoniales archaeon
GGAATAGAATTCTGATGATAAGATCCATTTTATGAGCTATTGCATTTATCAACGACAATAGATTACCTTTTTAGTCGATTTTTTGTATTTTTTCAGACCTTAAACTTCGGGAGGGTTATAGTATGAGGTTATCGTTAATTAGTTTTTTATCTTTCTTTACAGTTGCAATTACACTAGGTGAAGATGTAGTACATGATGAAACTTTAGATTCTAATATTGAAAATGAGAGAACAATTAGTCCAATCAAAGAAAGAAGTCTTGCTCGCACTAATTCAAGGAATTCATATTTTCAATCATTTAAAATTGATAGTTCAAAAAATGGATACGGAGCGTTTACAGAAGTAAATAGTCCTCTAGCATATTCTTATGATGCAAATGGCGACGGTGAAAATGCTGGCTGGGTTGCTGTTTATAGGCAATTTGGTACTCTTGACGAAACAGCAGGTTTTCTCGGAGTTGCTCAATCTGACCCATATGGTGAAGAGTGGTATGTAGAGAGCAGAATTAATACTACATACCCAGAAAATCAGACATATACTCTCGCTAACCCTGGATTGCCCACTCCAGATGGTGCTCCTGGGGCTAGGTATCCAAGCGCTGTTATATCCTCCTATCAAAATAAAGCCACTGCGGTTTGGAATGAATATACTTTAGCCACTTATGGAGGTGGTGAAACTGGAGGCGTTCCAATGTACTCTTATGATTTTTTCCCATTGGGTGAAAATTCTAATTTTTCAGCGATCCAGCACATAAATGAAGGTTGTATAAATCTAAACCTTGCACAAGGTGAAGTTTGTGATCCACCTGATTTGTGGCAAGCTAATGTTCAGTTAATTGATGGTACTGATGGGATGGCAAGATTGCTTGCAATGTATACTAGCTGGGCTACAGGGGAGGGTTACTCAAAATATATGATTCGTAGTTTGAATATTACAAATGGCTATATTTCTGTTGATGCGCCTACATTTGTCCAGCAGGATTCTTTAGACTCAGATGATCAGGGGAATTGTCTATGGTACGAATGTGGTGGATATACAGGCACTCCTGATTTTCACATTAATAATGATGGTATTGGCTATATGGGCATGACTTCATGGTCTTTTGATAGTGATACAGAACCTCCTTTTTTGCATACAATATTTTTCAAGTATACTGAGGATTACGGTGAAACTTGGAGTAGTGAGGGAGGATTAAAAAATTCCGGATATTATTATCTTCCTGATGAGGAAGTCATTGAGCTCCAGGATTCTCTGCTTACAATGTGGTCTTTAAATCCTGAGAAATATCCTGACAAGCCTTGGTACCCATGGGCAGTTGATTCTCTTGGAAATGTCGTAGGTGATACTATTTCATATTCAAATGATAGTGCAAATTTCTTCTGGACGCCTGCTCAATTTCTTCATTACACATATGATATGATGACTGATGAAAATGGTGGCCTACATTTTGTAGTAGTTAATTATCCATGGTTATGTAAAGATTTGAATGGCGGTTGTGATGATAATGACGGTGATGGTATTGCTGATTCAATTTATTGGGAAAATAGATTTGGTGGTGCTGGTATGATGCACTATTACAATCCTAATCCTGTTGAAAACCCTAGAGGCTGGAAAGCAACATTTATTGAAGATTTTTCAGACGCATATAGTGCTGATTGGCCGACAACTGGTCCGATGACTCTTTACACTGATCCAATCTTTTATTTTACGCCAAATATCAGACCTAGTTATGAAGAAGGAAGTGAGGTAATATGGTATGCATCATCTAATTTATCTAGAGCATCCTATAACGCCGATTCCACGCTTTATGTGCCTAGTGACATTGATATTTTTATGGCAAAGTCTGTTAATAATGGNAGAAGTTGGACTGAACCAGAAAATGTCACGAACACTGCTGGAGGCCCTGATAATCCACAGGTTGAATACGGTGTCCATTTAGCTAATATTGGCTCCGATAATGAAATAGGTATTTTTTATCAAATGCCTAACTTTAATGTTGAGACTTATCCTCCTGCTGCTGGATATTATGATTATATGAACTACGTATACGTAGGAAAATATGAAAATGACCTCGAATCACTAAGTACAACTAAGGGTAATGAGAAGAACATATTACCATCTAATTTTGTATTAAAACAAAATTATCCTAATCCTTTTAATCCAATTACTAAAATCAGTTATGGTATCGATAAAGCTTCTGACGTAAAGCTGTCTCTTTATGATGTTAGAGGTGGATTTGTAGAGAATTTGATTAATAAGCGTGTTGGCGCTGGAAATCATGATTTTATGTTAGATGCTTCTCATTTGTCTAGCGGAGTATACTTTTATACTATGACTGTTGATAATGTTAGTCAGACTAGAAAGTTAATTTTGATGAAATAAAGTACGTTCGAGATTTAGCTTATTAATCCTCATAAATTTTATTGTGAGGGTTTTAGAAGTTTTGAACGTTTAATTAAAAAAACAAAGAATAATAAAATAGAAATGGGAAAGTGGTTACACTTTCCCATTTTTTGATAGAATTAATAGGAAAGCCAAAATGAAAAAATACATTTGTATTACCTTACTCGTTACTAGTTCAATATTTAGTGCTCAAAGTGATTTTTTAGAAAAAAAATCGCAAAATTTAGAAGTTGAAAATAGTAGTAGAACATTTAGAACTGGTGATTATGGATTAGTCTGCCAAAACGAAAGTGGTTCGTACAATCCGGATATGGAAAACTATATTTATTCGCCTGTTATAAATATTCCAGCTGGGGACCAAGTTGGGATTGATTTTTTGGTTAGGGGCTCTTTGCTTGATGGCGATGTTTTTCCAGAAGTTGATTACTGGGGGATGCAAGTATCTCCAGACGATGGTGCATCCTGGTTTTACGTTTCAAATCCTTACGGTGACACTTCCTCCACAGCATTTAACTATGTTTATTCTGA
>QQRX01000046.1 GCA_003602595.1 Candidatus Poseidoniales archaeon
GTTGGATCTGCATTACCTAGCATATTGTAAGGATCTGAAACTCCTAAAAACCAACCAATTACAGATATACCAAGAATACCCCAAACTATAGATCCTGGGATTTTCTTAGCCATCATAGCTGCTATAGCCACTATTCCAACAAGTGCCCAAAGTTCTCCTGAGGTGTGTGTCCAAGAAGCTGTATCATCCAATCCTACCAAAGTAACGCCATTATTTACTATAATTCCTGTTTCTTCTAGACCTATGATGGCTAAGAACATTCCAATTCCGGCGCCTGTTGCTATCTTCAAATCTTGAGGTATGGAATTTATCATTTTGGTTCTCCAACCTACTTGAGGGAGAGAGATTACTAAGAAAAGTAATCCTTCTACAAATACGGCTGCTAGGGCCACTTCCCATGGAATTCCCATTTCCATTACAACAGTGAATGCAAAATATGCATTAAGGCCCATTCCTGGCGCTAAGGCAAATGGTAAATTGGCCCAAAGCCCCATAACAGTACAGCCAATAAAGGCGGCCATTGCTGTTGCAAAAAGCACGTCATCAAAAGGCATTCCAGTTCCACTTAACATGGCTGGGTTTACCAACAGAATATACGCCATAGTCATGAAAGTGGTCAATCCCGCTCTCATTTCACTTTGCCACGTCACTCCGGCATCTGTTAATCCAAATCGTTCATCCATCATTTTTTCTAATTCACTCATTATTTCACCTAAATCCAAAAATATTGGTGAGTCTAGACTCACCTAGTGTATTCGCTATGACAGACGGCATATGAACTTCCCTACTAAAATGTAATTTTAAGGGGTTATAGGTTCAAAAATAGGGGTTTATTGTTTTCTGGTAAAAATACTTTAAATTCAGTGTCTAATTGATTTTTAAGAGAGGAAAGGCCCTCCTCAGGTGCATGAAATAATATTATTTCTTTTGGCGAGCAGTTCTTAGCGAATTTAACTAATGAAGGGCCATCTGCATGATTAGACAGAGCATATTGATTTACTTCTAGATTTATTTTGGTCATTTGTCCATATATAGAGAGTTGCCCTTCATCAAGTAATAATCTTCCACCTGATCCTTCTGCTTGGTATCCTGTTAGTAAAATCGCATTAGACTTGTTAGAATTTAAGCGATTAAGGTACCACAGAGCTGGCCCTCCATCTAACATTCCGCTGGTAGTAACAATTACATCGGCATTCAGAGCTTTTTTTCTATCACTTTTCCCATAAACTCTCTTTACCCATTTCCAAGTTTTCATAAGTTCCTTAAAATTGTTATTATATTCAGGGAATAATAACCAATCTTTGGTTAGTCTTGTCCCCATACCATCAAAATGGACGTTGAGATGTGGAGCATCTCGTTTCAATATGCGAAGAACATCTTGCCCTCTACCAGAAGCAAAAGCAGGCACTAATGCAACTCCTCCTCTGTTGACAACNTCTTTTACTCTCTCGACGAATCTTTGTTCTTCATCCAATCTATTGGGGTGGGTTCGGGCTCCATAAGTTCCTTCTAAGCATAATATGTCACAACTTATTGGACTTGCTCCTATTACATTCGGACTATTGCGTGTATCAATGTCTCCTGTCCAAAGTATTCTTGCAGAAGGTGTATTTATTTCTACCATAACTGCTCCTGGCATATGTCCTGCTAAATGGAATTTGCAATCCCATTCTCCTATTTTGAATGATTCGCCGATTTTATGTGTTTTCCATGAGTCTAAAGCTAAGTCTAAATCCCTTTTATCCCAAGAAAGGGGATATTTTTCTATTGAAGAAACTTTGTATGTATCTCTCCACATTATTTCTGAGACTTTTGCCGTCAAAGCTGTTCCATGTAATGTTGTTCCGTGTGCACCAACAAGCCAGGGCGCCATTCCAATATGGTCTATATGACTATGAGTAATGATGGCGTCAGATACCGGGGGGCTTTCTGATGGATATCTAGGTGGCCTAGTTGGCGCCATACCATAATCGATTAATAATCGTGTACCAGTATTATCTTCTATTACACAGCCAACATTTCCTACTTCTTCTGCCCCTCCCAAAAAATAAAACCGGATACCTGACTTAACTTTTTCATTAGGATAACCCGATGTATTTCCAGGAGTATAGAGAACCATGAATTAAGCGAAAATATATCTTATTAATCAATAGATTGATGATATTGTCCTTATTTGGGAGAAGAATGATGAAAGACTTGATGTATAATCGTTAATTAGTTAATATGATGGGTGGGCAGGAAGTATGGGGCGCTAGATGGAAAAACTGCGCCAATCCGCTTTCACATCGTTTCATGGAAATTGCTATGGAGAAGCAATCATTGGTTGTTTTGGCTGCTGATTTGAAAACTATTAGTTCTCTTGTCAAACTAATTGAATTGGTTGGCCCTCATATATCTGCTTTGAAAACACATGTCGACATGGTAGAAGATTTTGATATCGAGGAATGGGAGAAGGTGGTCAGTTGTGCTAAAAAACATAATTTGCTACTCTTTGAAGATAGGAAATTTGCTGATATTGGTAAGATAACAAAAACACAAATGGGTGGTATTTATGATATTAGATCATGGGCAGATTTAGTTACTGCACATCGTATTTCAGGGCCAGATATTGTAGATGGTATCGGTGCAGGATGGAGTGATGTGCAAAGGGTTGGAGGTGTATTTTTACTCGCTCAGATGTCCAGTAGAGGGAATCTGCTTACAAAAAAATATACTGAAGAAACGATAAAAACTGGCAAAGGATCGCCCCATGTAGTTGGATATATTGGTAATGGTAGTTCTCCAGAAGAAATAAGTTTACTTAGAAAGGAGGTTGGAGATAATCAATTAATATGGACTCCTGGTGTTAACTTGGCAATCGGAGAAGGTGAATTAGGGCAGCGATACGGGAATCCATATGATGCTATTATGAGTGGTTCTGATGGAATTATTGTTGGTTCAGGAATACATGGTGCAGATGATCCCGTCTCTTCTGCAAAAATGTATGCAAAGGAAAGTTGGAAAGCACTAATTGAGAGAGATAATGATGGTTGAACAAGATACTATTGGTTGGATCTGTTCATTTATTGTAATTTCTTTATTGATAATAACTGTAATTTATGAAATTATCAAAAGATGGCGTTTATCTTTAAGGTTGGTTGCTTTAGATGAATCTTTATTGGATGATAATTCTATAATACTGGAAGAATTAATAGATGCTCCCGAAGGTAGTAAAATAGTGCAAAAAATACCTGCTTATTTAATAAGCGATGATGAGTTATAGTGATTTCCTATTTAATTCAGAAATTAATTTTTTTGGAATAGGGCTCGTAACACGAATTTTTTTTCCATTAGGATGTTGAAAAATTAATTCTGATGCGTGAAGGCATAACCGATTTACGCTTGTTTTACCCCGCCCATATCTTGTATCTCCTAAAACTGGACAATTGATATTTGCCATGTGTAATCTTATTTGTGCTCTTCTTCCTGTATCTATTTTTATTCTTAATAGACTGTTTACAGGTCCTGTTTTCTCTATTTTCCAATGTGTGATCGCTTCTTTGCCCGCTCTTTTGTTTCCAACCACTAAACGAACTCGTTTATCTTTTGTTTCTTGGATTCTTATAGATTCTATTCCAGATTTAGACTTTGGTTTACCAAATACAACTGCATAATAAATTCGCTCAATTGTGCGATTTCTAAATTGTGATTGTAGTATATCTTTGCTTTCTTGGGTAGTCGTAAAAATCATACAACCGGATGTTTCTCTATCAAGTCGGTGTACTAGAAAAATTCTTTTCTTTAGGTTTTTCGAAGCCCAGGAAGCCGTTCTATCATACATCGTATCCGATTCTCCTCTGTCTGTTGCTACAGACAGTAGTCCTTCGGGCTTATTCACCACTATTACTTCATTATCAGAAAATAATATATCTGGTTCTTCTAAGGTATTATTATTTACTTTTTTCTGATTTCCGAATGCCTTAGAAAGTACTTTAATTGTAATGCCTGGTGATATTTTTGTATTTGCTCTATTCACCCTCACACCATCAGCCATGACTCTTCCATGGTCTATCATCCTCCTAAGAGAGTTTTTTTTTGCATTGGGATAGAGTGTCATCAGTAT